>JAUWTE010000039.1 GCA_030609765.1 Acidobacteriota bacterium | reverse complement strand
TCGATGCCGGGGAAGTCCGGGGTCAGACTGCGGTCCACCGCCAGTCCCCTCATGGCCACCACGCCGGCAACGCGGAAATCGCTGCCGCCGGTCATGAGCTCTTCATGGGGGCCGACGATGTAGTAGGCCATCTCGACCGTGTCGCCCACGCCCGCGCCGAGATCGTCGGCGGCCCACACGTTCAAGAGGATCTCGTCGTTCGCGAGGGCGGGGGCAGGGGAGCCGTCGGTCAACAACAGCCTCTGGGAAGAATCTTCGAGCCCCCCGATGGCGCTTACCGTCGAGTAGGGCAGCAGCCGGTCGCCCACCCGCATCGAGTTGGCCAGGTAGGTCTGGACGCGGATTGTCGGAGCACCAAGCTCGGCCGCCACTTCCTCTATAGCTGTAACGAGGCCGGGCCGCAGAACGAACTCGCGACTCTCGACCACCAGATGGCCGCCCGACCAGTAGGTGTGCAGGCCGATGTCCTCGAGGGTGACAGCGTCCTGAAGCAGCGAGCCCAGCGTGAAGTCCGCGCCATCACCACCGCCCGCGATCAGCAGGCTGTTCACCTTGCCCTGTTGCTCCACCGCCCTCTGTAGCTGCGGTAGCGACACGTAGGCGTTCAGCGGGAACGTCTGGTGTGGGGTGAGGCCGAATCGGCCCATGCCACGGTCGGGAATCACCTGCGTCACGGTGAGCCGCGAGCTCGCCACCGTGTCCTCGATCGCCCTGCCACCGAGCAGGGTGTCTTGGGGCACCTCGGTGCCGAGTTGGAAGAACAGGAGAAGCGGGTCGCCGACCGTGGCATTCAGCTCCCTCGCCAGCGACTCGTTGATGATCACCGAGGGAAAGATCTGCCCGGCCTGGCGCTCGAGATCCACGCTGGTGCCGAAGAGCGCGGCGAAGCGCTCGTCGATGCCGTGCACGCCGACGTGCGACGCGCGCGCGCGGGTATCGGCCTGCACGACGCTGCCGCGCAGAAGCAGAGCCGGGGCGACGGACTCGAGGCGAGTGGCAACCGACTCGAGGCTAGTGGCAACTGACTCGAGGCTAGAGGCGGGGACCTCGTCGGCCTCCTCGGCGGTGCGCTCGGTCACCAGCTCTTCAGCCAGCTCCTGGCGAAAGAAGCGTTCGGCCACCACGGCCAGCTCGATCTGCCCGAGCCGATCGAGGGTCAGGTCGGCGAGGCTGCCGCGGACCGAGTCCCCGACCAGCAGCGCTCCCGTCAGAACGGCGCTGTTCACTGCGACAGCGACCACAACCGCCAGATTGATGCGCCAGTAGTGTCTCAGAGCTCGGAGCAACGTCCCTCCCGGAGCTCGAATCGGCGCTCGAAGCGCGCCGCCAGCTCGAGGCTGTGGGTGACCACGATCAGGATGTTGCTTTCGTCCCGGTGCAGCTCCACGAGCAGCTCTGCCACGGAATTAGCGGTCTCCACGTCGAGGTTGCCGGTGGGCTCATCGCATAACAGCAGTCCCGGCTCGTTGATGAGTGCGCGAGCGAGAGCGACGCGCTGACGCTCGCCGCCGGATAGCTCCGCGGGTTGGTGATCGAGACGGTGTGAGAGCCCGACTTTCTCCAGGAGTCCGGCCGCCTCGTCGCGACCCGGGCCCGCTCTGCGCGGGAACGCCATGGTGGGCAACAAGACGTTCTCGAGGACGGTGTACTGCGGCAGCAGGTGCGGGTCCTGAAATACGAAACCAATCGACTGGTTGCGGAACTCGGCGAGCTTGGGCTCGGGCAACGAGAAGAGCTCCTGGCCATCGATTTCGACCTTCCCGGCGCTCGGCGCGTCGAGCGTGCCAATCAGGTGCAGCAGGGTGCTCTTTCCCGACCCGGAAGGCCCCGTGACCGCCAACGAGTGTCCGGAGGCCATCTCGAAGGAGATCCCTCGCAGTACCTCGACGCGCGCATGCCGCGTGTCGAAGTGTTTGGATACGTCAGAGAGCTTCAAGTCCATGGAGTGGACCTCCGTCGTTTGTCAGTCCTCGGGGGCTTCCTCGAGGAGGTCGGCGATGACCGGTGGAATCGGTATCGCCCGCATCCCTGTTTCCGGGTCGAGCTCGCAGCAGGCCGCCGTGAGGCTGCCGCGCGCGATGAGAGTGTCCCCACGCCGGAAATCAAAGCCATAGGTCATCGATTTCACGCCCTTGCGCACCACCTTCAAGTGAATATCGAGTAGGTCCCCGAACCGAGCCGGCGCCTTGTAGTCGCAGGAGGCGGCCACCCGAGGCCAGCCGATCTTCTTGCCATCGATCTCCCGGTGCACGTTACTGCCGAGCGCTCTGATGAACTCGTGCTCGGCGGTTTCCATGAAGACGAAGAAGCGCGCGAAGTGCACGATTCCGCCCATGTCGGTGTCGGAGAATTCGACTCGGCGTTGACAGGAGAACTGGTGCATATCGCCTCCCCGGGGCGTGTGAATCTCCAATTCGCGGGTCCATCTGCCCGGTTTCAGGTTCAGGGGCCGACCGCGAATTGATCTGCCGCCTATGAACTACTCCACTCACGGTAGACCTTCAATGTGTCTTCGGCCATGGTCGTGTCCGAAAACAGTCGCTCGACAGCCAGGTTGCCCTGCCTCCCGAGCCGTTGTCGTAGCTCCTCATCATTCATCAGGGCGCGAATCTGGTCGGCCAGATCGCCCGGCGATCCCGGTGCCGAGAGCAACCCGCCGCTCGTCATCTCGATAAGCTCCGGAAAGGCCCCATGGTCCGGTTGCACTACCGGAACACTGTTGGCGAGCGCCTCGAAGATGAAAAGCCCCTTGGGATCCTGGTAGGGAGTGGGTACCGAGAGCACGTCGAGACTTCCGAGAAACTCGATCTTCTCGGCGCGGTCGACCTCGCCGACGTATTCGAAGCTGCTCCCCAGACCCCAATCCTCGATCTCTTCTTGGATTCCTCGCAGGTAGTGTTCGTCGCGCTTACCCAGATAACCGGCGACCTTCAGCGCCACCGCCCCGTTGCCGGCATCTGCAGCGAGGATCCGAAACGCCTCGGCCAGGATGTGCAGCCCCTTCTCCGGGCAGATGCGCGCCAGGTAGCCGATCACGAATGGCCTGGCGTCGTCCTCCCGGCGCACTCGGGCGGGCTCCTGACCATGACCTTCCAGGTTGATTCCCAGGTGGACGATGCGCACCCGGGCACGGGAAATGTCGAGATAGTCAGCCATGAAGTCGGCGTAGTAGGTGCCGGTAGCGATGATCGCGTCCACATCGCGAGCGTGGGCACGCAGCTCCCGTCGCACGCGCGTCTTGTACGGCTCGATCAGCTGGTCGACGAATAGATCCTCACCTTGTGCCGAGCACACCACCGGCACGCCCAGCTCCCGTTTGATGGGGCCGGCCAGTCCCAGAAACATCGTGTTGGTGATGTGTACGATGTCGGGCTTGTAGGAGTCGCGCAGCCAGGCGACTAGCTCCTCGAGCTCCCGCTTCTGGTTGCCTCGCTCGCCCCGCAGCACCGAGAGCGCCAGCTCGCCGAGAACCTCTGCATCGGGTGTGACCCCGCGACCGGAGGCCCATTTCAGGAAACGTGGCCGGTCGAGGAGCCAGTGAAGGGCCTTCGGCATCCGGCGAAACAGAGCCGACCACTGCTCGAGATAAACATTGACCGCACCGTAGAAGACCCGGTGGATGCTGACATCGGTTTCGTCAGTGCGGACGGGCGTATAGGTGGGGATCAAAGCCACCTCGTGGCCCATGCCCTTGAGCGCGGCTGCCAGCGTGTTGTCGTGCATGCAGCTACCGCAGTACATGCCCGCGGCGCCGGCGGTGATGTAGGCGATCTTCAAGGGGCCTCCAGGATTCATGGTCCGGATTACTACGCTCCGGAATCCGCGAAGAACCTGGCGAGATGGGCTTCCCCCGGCGGCTTCGTCATCAGCGAAATGAGGATGAGCGCCAAGGCCGATGCCGGGGTGATCACCGCCACTGCCATGATGCCCGTGCCGCCCACTGTGTAGTCCGCGTTGCCAAATCCCTGCATGAAGAAATATACCCACAGCACAACCACCGTCAGGACGGAGGCGTAGATGCCCGCCTTGGTGCTGCGCTTCCAGAACAACCCCGCCAGAACGATCGGGAATAGGGCCGAAAAGCCGGTGAAGCACCAGGTGCCGAGCGCGAAGATCGTGTTGGACGACACCAGAGACATCAGATAGGCGACCACAAGGATGCCGGCCACGAAAACGCGAGCGACGAGGATTTGCCGCATCTCGCTCATGCGGTTGTCGTAGCCGTAATGCCGCACGATGTCCTGGGTGAACATGGTGCCGAGCGATAGGACCTGCGAGTCGAGTGACGACATCACCGCGGCGAAGACTCCGGCGCCGAGCAGCCCTGCCAGAAGCTCAGGGGAGTAGTGGCTGATGAGCCGGACCAGGATCGAGTTCGATGCCGGAACGGACAGACCCGGAAAGGTGAGGTTGCCGACCAAGCCCATCAGCACACTCGGAACCCAGACGAGGGCAATGCAGATCGGGTAGGCAACCAGCGTGACGCGGAAGTTGCTCAGCTTACTGGCCGTGAGCCAGTGCATGAACATGTGCGGGAACATACCTGCCGACAACGGGATCAGCGTGTAGGTCAGTATCCGGATCGGCGAGAAATGGTCGCCGCGGATGAGCAGATCGGCGTGTTGCTCCTGCAGTTGAGAAATGACGTTGCCGAGGCCTCCCATTGCATGAATGACGTAGATGAAGGTGGCGGCGCCGAGAGTCATGAACACCAAGGTTTGGAAAGTGTTCGCCCAGGCCGTTCCGCGCAGGCCGCCGTACGTCACATAGGTCATCACGACCACGCAAATCACCAGACCCCCGACCCACTCGGGCACCTGCCCGTCGGTAATCCAGCTGAGGGTGAGGCCTCCCCCCATGATGCCGATGAGCAGATACGGCACCAGCAACGCCACGAGCACGATGAACAGCAGCAGCCCGAGGCCGTCCGACTCGTAGCGGTCACGGAAGTACTGCACCTGTGTGATGTAGCCGTGGCGCTTGCCGAGAGCCCACAGCCTCGTGCCGACGAAAAAGAAGGTCGTGGGGATCACCAGCGCTGCCGCCGAAGGCATCAGCGTGAAAACTCCGATTCCCGAGCGGTACGCTTCGCCGGCGCCGCCGAGCATCGCGAAGGCGGTCATGTTGGTGCCGAACAGCGACATCAACAGCACGAAAGGTCCAATGGTTCGGGTTGCCAGGAAGTAGTCCTCGCCCGTTCCCCGGAAAAGCCGGTGGCTGAGGCCTCCCACCATCAGTACGAGCAGCATGTAGATGCCGACGACGGTGAGGGTCATCGCTCACCCCCCGCTGCCGAGTCTGGGGAGGTCTTTTCATCCACCTCCAAATGGGACGGCCAAGCGAACCGAACCAGCAGGAACATGAGCACCGCGGCAGCGAGGTTGTAGCCGACGTGGTAGGTCAGCCCGATGGGTAGGCCGAGAACTACTCTGGGGTCGTACCAGAACCAGAAGTCATTGTGCAGCACATAGAGGACCACTATGGCCGCGTACAGTATCCAGCGAATCCGCTTGTTCACGGCAGCTCCAATTCTATGGGGTGCCTGCAATCCTACGACTGACAACCTCCGGCGGAAAGCCACTCAATTCCTCAGAGCTCCTCAGAAGCGCGCATTGAAACCGAGGTGGAAAGTAATCGGCGGTGCCGGGATCACCGAGTTGGCGCCGAATGCCCGGCCATAGTACTCGCGGTCGGTCAGATTCTTCAGGTTGAGTTGAACCTGCCAGGCAGCGAACGAATAGGAGGCGACCGCGTCGAAAGTGAGGACGCCGTCGAGGACAAACTCGTTGTCCTCGGCAATGAACTGCTCGCTTACATAGCGGCCACCGCCGCCGACCCCCAGGCCACTGGGAAAGATCTTGCTGACCCAGAAGTTGAAGAGGTGTGCCGGGGCGAAGGCAGGCGTGTTGCCGCTGCGATCCACGGTGATGAAGCCCGGCGGGAAGGTCGTGAAGTCGAGCACGCTCTCGGTGAAGCGGGTGAGCACGGCTTCATTGTAGGCGTACGAGGCAACAGTTTGCAGGCCGCGTTGGGGCTCAGCCGCGAAGTCGATCTCGAAGCCCGTCGAGCGCTGATCACCGATCTGCTGCGTGAAGCCATTGTCATCGGGGATGGCGATGTTCTCGCGCTCCAGCCGATAGACGGCAAAGGTTGTCTTCGCCCGTCCGTCGAGCAGGTACAGCTTGACGCCCCCTTCGATTTCGCGGCCCTCCTCCGGCATCCGTTCGCCATCCTGAACGCGTGCGACGGGTGGGGCGAACGACCGTGAGTAGTTGGCGAACAGCGACACGGTTTCCGAAGGAGCGTAGACGGCCCCGACCATCGGGCTTACCTCGTTATCGGTCCTGCTGATCCCGTTGGCGTCGTCCTTGAAATCGATGTGGTCGATCCGGGCACCCAGCAGAAGCTGGAACTGATCCGCGAACCAGATCTGATCGATTACGTACGGTGCCGCCACGATGCTGCGCGAATCGCCGACCAATGACTGATTGGGAAGAAAGTAGAGTGGCTCCTCGGCCGTCTCGATGGGATCGTAGAGGTCGAGGTTGGGCAGCAGGGCGACATCGAAGGTGTACACATCGCCGAAGCGTGCCAGCTCGAAGCCGGCGAGCAGGTGGTGCCCCACAGAGCCGGTGGCGAACTCGAAGATCGTCTCGAACTGGTTGCCCGCGTACTTCTGCCGGTCGTCGACGACGATGAGGCTGCGGGCCACTTCTTCCTCGAATCCCACCGGCATGCCACCTGAGTCGAACTGCGGACTGGGAAACACGCCCACGAACAGGGTCCCAGCCGACAGCCAGTTCAGGTCGCGGTAATAGAGCTTGTTGCGCACCTTGACCGCGTCGTTGACGTCGCGCTGGTAGTCGGTCTGAAACCGAAAGATCCCCTGCTCGGAGGTATCGAACGGTGACTGGTAGTTCCGTTCCTTCGGAACATCCGGAACATTGTTGAAGTACAGCGGCAGGCCCGTATCGGGCATGGCGTCAGCATCGACGTATTCGAAGTTGACGTTCAGTGAACTGGCGCCGTCGATCCACCAGGTGAAGGCAGGGTTCACGGCGAACGTCCGGCTCCACTTTTCATCCCGGAAGCTGTCGGTGTCGCGGGCCAGGCCATTGAGGCGGAAGGCGTAGTCACGGTTCGGGCTCGCGTAGTTGAAGTCGAGCGTGCCCTGAAAGTTCTGGTAGCTGCCGAAGTTGCCGGCCACGGTGGTCGCCGCTCGGGGCAGGGGTTGCTTGCGCACGAGGTTGACCGTGCCCGCCAGCGGATTGCTGCCGTACAAGAACCCGCTCGGCCCCTTGAGCACCTCGACCGCCTCGATGTTGTAGAGCTGGTAGAAGGTGCTCTCGGGCTCGCTGGCCCCATCGGTGAGAATCAGGCCGCTGGAGAGCGAATCGAAGCCCCGGATCGTGAAGAAATCGTGTACGCCGAAGCCAGGCTGGATGTTGATGTTGCTGACATTCACCAGTGTCTGGCTGAGCACCTGGCTGTACTGATCCTCAAAGAGCGCGTCCGTGACGCTGCCGACGTTGAACGGCGTAAGCCGGAGCTCCAGCGGGAGCTTGGTAGCGATGGTGTTCGAGCTCGGTACGTACGGCAGGCTGCCCTCGACGTAAACGAAGCGGATGTCGCGGATCTGCGGAGCCTCCTGCTCCTCTTCCTGCTCGTTTTCAGCCTCGCTGGCTGCCTGCTGCGCCTGTGAGGTACTGCTCGTCGCCTGCTCCGCCTCTTTGCTTGATTGAGCGGCCGCACCAGCTGATTGAGCCGCCGCACCAGCTGATTGAGCCGCCACGCCAGCGGCTTGCCAGGGCTGCGCCAGTGCGAGCGCAGGCATTGCCAGCACCAGGAAGAATGCCATCGTCATTGGAGGAAACTTCGTCGTTTTCATGATTTCGTGTGTATGCGCTAGGGATGATCGTCGACCGCGGCCAGCTATGAATACCGGGAACGCCGGTACTCGGGCGCGTAGAACGAGGGCAGCAGAGACTCCACTCGCAGCAGACCGTCACGGGTCAGGGTAATCGTACCGTTATCGATTCGTAGAAGGTCCTCTTGACGCAGTTCGTCGAAGGCTGTCCCGAAACGCTCGAGAATGTCGACGCCGAACTTCGATTCGAAATACTCGGGTCGCAAAGATCCCACCTTGAGCTGCAGGATCATCTCGCGAGTCAGGCGCTCGTCCGGGCTGGTCGGGAAGGCACGCTGCAGGGGCAGGTTGCCCGCCTCGACCGTCTCGAGATAGTCGTTCCAGCCACCGGCGTTTTGATAGTGTACGCCGCTCATGTGTCCGAATGATGCTACTCCGGTGGCCAGCATGTCGCTGCCATGCCAGAGCGCGTCACGATAAACGAAGCTCTGATCGGGGGCGCCCTGGCGGGTCATCGTATAGGCGCTCGACAGCGCATAGCCCGCCGCCTCGAGCTGCTCGAGGGCGTAGTCGTTCCAGGTCCTCTTGGTGTCCCAGTCGGCCAGCGGAATGTCCAGCGAGCCGTCCCGAAGCTGTTTCGAAAAGGCCGAGTTATAGGGAACTTCCATCTGGTAGACGGTCACCGAATCGGCCCCGTAGTCGATGGCCTTCTGAACGGTGACGCGCCACTTATCCCACGTCTCGCCGATCATGCCGGCGATGATGTCGATATTGACCTGATCGAAGCCGACCTCCTGGATCCAAGGCCGCACCCGATCGATCTCCTTCGACACATGTGCCCTGCCGTTGGCCTCCAGGATGGCGTCGTCGAAGTTCTCCACGCCCAGGCTCAAACGGGTCACGCCGATCTCGTGGATGGTCTCGAGCTTGGAACGGCTGAGAGTTCCCGGCTCGCACTCGAAGGCGACCTCCTTGGCTCCTTGCCAGGGAATCGACTCCTTCAGGCGAGCGGCCAAGCTGGAGAGGTGCTTGGCCGAGATGAACGAGGGCGTGCCGCCACCAAAGTAAACGAACTGGAGCGACCGGCCCTGGACCGCGGGCAAATTTCTGTACGCTCGCAGTTCCGCGTCGAGGGCCTCGATGTAGCGCTCGACCTGGGCCGCGTTCTTGTCGGTGTAGACCTTGAAGTAGCAGAACTTGCAGCGCTTGCGGCAGAAAGGGATGTGAACGTACAGACCCAGCGGCGCGCCGTCTCGGGGCTCGGAATTGAAAGCCTCCTCGAGCGCGCCCAGGTGCTCGGGCGACCAGAACGAATAGGGCGGGTAGTTCGACACGAAGACGCTACCGACGCCTGTCTCGTGCAACTCCGTCCCTGTGGTCGCCGGATCGGGACCGACCTTCGCGTTCGGACCGCCGCTCATGCTTTCCCCCGTGCCCGCTCTCTCCGGCCCATCACTGGGGCTCCCCGAAGCAGTAGACTTGGCCGTCCTCGGTACCGATAACCATCTTGCCGGCGGCGACGCTGGGAGAAGCGACGATGGAGGAGCCTGTCTCGAACTGCCACTCCACCTCGCCCGATGCCGCATTCAGGGCGAAGACTTCACCGGTGCTGGCGCCGAAGAAGACGCGATCGCCCACAACCACGGGAGAAGAGTCGATTCTGGCGCGAGTGCGGTAGGTCCACAGAGGCTCGCCGCTGGCCAGATCAATGGCGTGCAGCATCTTGTCGCGGCCGCCAACGAATATCCGATCGCCCGCAATCGCGGCAGAGGAGTAGTAGGGGAACTTGCGCGTCGGGTGCTCGTAGATCCACTGCAATTCACCGGTAATCACGCTGATTGCCAGCACCTGGTTCTCGAACGTCCCGAAGTAGGCGATGCCGTTGCCGATTGCCGAGCTGGCTCCGACGTAGGCGTAGATCTCGATATCCATCAGGGGCGTGCCGTCGTCGAGCCGCACGACTCGGCAGAAGCCGTCACAGCCGACCGAGATCACCTTCCCATCCACGATGGCCGGAGTGCCATTAACGTAGCCCAGCGTTTCGAGCTTCCAGATCAGCGAGCCGTCCGTCGCGTCCAGGCAATAGATCGAGTTGTCGTATGAGCCGAACACCAGAAGCCCGTCGACGTAGTTGGCGCCCGAGATGATCCCGGCACCGGTGCTGAACACCCATTCGAGCTCCCCGGTGAGGGCGTCGAGGGCGTGGAACTGGCCTCCCTCATCGCCGAAGTAAACGGTGCCTTCGACGACCGTCGGCGATGACCGGATCTCCATGCTGGCCTGGAACTTCCAGCGCAGCTCGCCGCTCTCCAGATCGATGGCGTAGAAGTAGCTATCCAGCGAGCCCACGTAGGCCACCCCATCGGCGATCGCGGCGGTCGATTCGATGCTGTCTTCGGCTTCGAAGACCCACAGTGGTTTGGGGTCGGCGGGTAGCTCCCCCACGGCCACCCCGGAGAGGCTGGCGTCGCCCCGGAAGAGGCGCCAGGCGTTTTGCTCCGCGAGCTCAGAGCCAGCCTGAACAGCAGAGCCGTCGTGCGGCCGCGCTAGAGCCCCGGGCAATGCCACGAGGCAGGTCAGCACGCCGCAGACGACGAGCAGGCCGCAGACCAGGGCTCCGGATCGGGGACGGATGCGATCAGTACGCAACTTCATAGATATCCAGCAACTCCTGCCTGCCAACAGGTCGCGGGTTGAACCCAGCGGTCCATTGGTCGGCGGCGTCTTCCGCCAGCGCGGGGAGGGTCTCCCTTTCGATTCCGTAATCGCGCAGCCGGTTTGGCACAGCGCCCTCCAGCACCAGAGTCTCGATCAGGCTCGCGACTACAGCACCACCCGACATGGGCGCCAGCATCTGGCCTTCGTCCAAAGTAATCAGATCCAGGATTGCCGGCACGAGCTCGTCATAGAGAGGACCGACCGCCTCTGTGTTGAAGCGCACGACATGAGGCAGCAACAGGCCGACTGCGATCCCGTGAGTCATGTCGAAGCGGGCGGTCAGCGGGTTGGCGCAAGCGTGCGCCGCCCCGAGCATCGAGCACTCGATTGCGGCACCAGCCAGGTGGGCCCCTAGTTGCATCTGCCCGGCAACCTCGAGGTTCTCCCGGTCGGACAGTGAAGTCGGAAAGCTCGCCACCAGAAGCCGCCACGCCTCGCGGGCGTAGAGCTGTGAGATGGGGGTTCGCTTCAAGGTCACGTAGGACTCCACGGCGTGCCCGATGGCATCGATTCCCGTGGCTGCGGCGACCGGCCGAGGTGCGGACACCGTCAGGGTCGGGTCGAGGATCACATGACCGAACCTGGCCTTTTTGTCTCCGCATGCCATTTTTCGGTGCGTTTCCTCCTGCGCGATGAGCGCGAACGACTGCGCCTCGCTTCCCGTGCCTGCCGTTGTCGGGACACCAATGGCCGGCAACATGGGTTGGGTGGCCTTATCGACCCCCCAGTAGTCCTCCATCTTGCCGCCGTTGGTGAGCAAGAAGTTGATGCCCTTGGCACAGTCCATGGCGCTGCCGCCGCCGAACCCGACAATCAAGTCGATCTCGTGCTCGCGGGCGAGCTCGGTGCCGGCCTCCACGTGGCGCGTCGTCGGGTTTTCCTCAACCCCGTCGAAGACGAAGATGTCGCCGGAATCCTCGCCGACAAGCTCTGCGGCGCGCTCAGGGTGTCCCGTGGCACGCACGCCGGGATCGGTAACGATGAGGGTGCGCGGCCGCCCATTTGCCGTACCAGGTTACCGATCTGCGACAGAGCGCCGGGGCCGGAGTGAACCCGGATGCCTCCAATCGTCGCCGACCAGGCAGGTGGGGTCAGTTCGGCCAGAATCTCGACGTGGTCTTTGGTCTCAGTAGACATAGATCCGGAATGAGATTCGTTGTGAGTCTTGAATGAATGGGGAATCGGAGAGGCTCCCCGCTCGGGGAAGTCTGCGTAATTGTAATGGTGTGTCGCCGGGACTGCTAGCCGCTCGATCCGCCCGCCTGTTGTGATGCTTGCACAGCCACTGGTGCGGCCGGCGCGGGCGCCTCAGGCTTGTAGAGGCTCACCAGTGCGCCCCCCAGGGCCGCCAGCGCGATCCCGAGCACGAACTGCCATCTCAAGTTCGCCAACCCACCCGCCGGCGGATGAACCGTGAACGCCGCGATCGCGTTGACGATCGGGGCGCCGGCGAAAACGATCGACATGACGACGGCCGGCGAGCCCTTGGCGCCGAAAGCCAGCAGCACGCAGAAAGCGCCGGCCGCACCGACGATGCCCGCGAGAAGCGACAGTCCCATGCCCTTTATGGGGTACTGCCACGTCGCCCCGTTCATCACGAGAATGGCCAGAGGGGCCAGAACCGCGGTAACGAAATAGGCAATTCCCACAAACAAGAACGCCTTGTAGCGCCCGTTGACCGGGTCCTGCATCGACATCTGGCCGGAGTGCAGCAAAACTCCGTAAACCCCCCAACAGGCCACGGTCATGAGTGCGAAGCTGAGCCAGGCCATTCCAGCGCCCGAGGCGCTACCTGCTCCCATTGGATCCTCCTCCTGATTGCGATTTCAGTGCACGGAAACTAATGTCTCTGGGTCAGCGGATCAAGCACGCTGATATCCCCCACCTCACAGCGTGGGGAACCTGTCTCGACGAATGTCGAAAAACATAGGAGG
>JAUWTE010000351.1 GCA_030609765.1 Acidobacteriota bacterium | reverse complement strand
CTGGCCGCCGGGAAGGTGAAGGTCCCCGGCTACGAGGTTCGAATCCACTTCGACGACATCCAGAGCCTCAACGAGATGGCGCTCGCCGGAAAGCTCGAGCTCACAGCCCTGTCGGCCGGAGTCTATCCATTCGTGGCCGAGCGCTACCGGCTGCTCCGTTCCGGCGCCAGCTTCGGGCAGGAGTACGGCCCCGTGGTGGTTGGCAAGACGCAGCCCGCCGAAGTCGGGCCCCGCGCGATCGATAACATGCGGGTGGCGGTGCCCGGCCTTCAGACGAGCGCCTACACGCTGCTGCGCATCCACGCCGGCGATCAATACGAGGCCGTGCCGATGCCCTTCGACGCCATCATGGGGGCCGTGGCGGAGGATCAGGTAGACGCCGGCCTGATCATCCACGAGGGCCAGCTCACCTACAAAGAGCACGGACTGCACCTGCTCTGTGAGCCTGCACGAGCCTGGCACGAGCGCACTGCCCTTCCCGTGCCCCTCGGCCTGGTCGGCGTGCGCCGCGACCTCGGCGAGACCACCTGTCGACTCGTCGCGACAGCCTTCAAGGAGAGCATCGAAGCTGCTCTCGCCCATCCCGAAGCAGCGACCGCCTTCGCCGCGGAGCACGGCCGCGGCATCGACCCAGCCCATCTGCGCACGTTCGTCGATCAGTATGTCGACAGCGCGACGCTCGACATGGGTAACGATGGCATCACCGCGCTCCAGCGCTTCTACGCCGAGGCGCACGAAGCGGGCATCCTCCCCGCCGCTCCCCTGCTGGACCTGCTGGACTGACGGTCGGCACGGGGTGATCCGTGTCGGCAGCAGACACTTGTGTGCGTGCCGACCGCCAAGGTGACTACCCCGCCCCGACCGGAACCATCGTGCGCAAACTCTCCGCAGAGGGAGCTAGTCCCCGGTGATCGCCTTCAGAGCATGCTTGACGCTATCGGCCGGGCTGACCTTCACCCGCGCATCAAGGATCTTGCCATCCTCCCCGATGACGAAGTGACTGCGAATGATGCCCATGTAGGAGCGGCCGTACATCTTCTTTTCGCCCCAAACCCCGTAGCTCTCGGCGATGGCGTGGTCCTCGTCGACGAGCAGGGGGAAGCCGAGCTCGTACTTGTCGCGAAACTTCACGTGGCTGGCCTCACTATCGGGGCTGACTCCCAAGACCACGGCGTTGTGCTCGGCAACTGCGTCCGACTCGTCACGAAAGCCGCAAGCCTGTTTCGTGCACCCCGGCGTGTCGTCCTTCGGGTAGAAATAGAGCACGATCTTCTTGCCACGGTAGTCGCTCAGCTTGATGCTCTCGCCGGTGTCAGTTAGAGCCTTGAAGTCCGGTGCGCGGTCGCCGATCTCGAGTTGCTTGGATGACATGTTGATGCCCCTGGGGGATTTGGTCGGAAACAGGACTACATGGGAAACGGGGAACGGAGATCGTACATCCTGCGGCTCACGATCAACATGTCCCCCTCCGGCCTGCTTTTGCGGTAGCCAAGCAGGTGGAGGATGTCCATCGTGAGCCAGCGCGCCACGCGTGGATTGACGAGCAACGAGGCCGGACGCTCGGGGTGGGGCTGAATGCCCGGCATGTGCGGCAGGATGGACCCTAGACGCAGTCGCCGCAGTGTGGTCGACAGCTTCAGCCAGAAGCCCCTCACCTCTCGGGTAACAAAGAAGCCGTCACTCCCCAGCCCCTGATAGAGGGGTAGTAGGATCCTGCCGCTCTCGGGCGCGTAGATCTCACCCGTATCGCCGCTCGCCAGCTTGTCTCCCGTGTTGATTGCCTGGAAGTTCCGGTATCCCGGCTCCATCACGAACCGGTCGCCTTCATCGACAGGATGACGGTGGCGGACCTGCAGGATGGCCGGCAGATGACCCGAGAGGTCTCGAAGGAGCTCCTGGCAGAGCTCCACATCGGGAATGTCGTCGGCCGCGATACTGCCGGCGTGCACGAGAGTCAGCCAGATGAACGCCTCGTGGCAGTCCACTGAGGAGGTAGCCAGATGCTGGCCCGCCTCGACACCCATCGTGATCGCACCGCGGTTGTTGATGTACTAGAGCAGGGACCCGTCGATGCATTCCTCGAGACCGAGGATCACGGGAACTGGAAAGTTCAGGGCGAAGGCTCGGTTACGTAGCGTGTCCCCGATACACACGAATGGCTCGCCGTGCGCCGAGCTGGTGTGTAGGTCGAGGAAGTAGACCTCACCCCGGGCGCGGCGGATCGCCCCGTCGAGCTGCGTGAACAGCTCCCACTGCTCCTCATCCTCGGCATCGGCGAATTCCGGGACCGCATCATCGAAGAGGGCGCGTTCGAGGTCCGAGGTTCGGGCACTGAGCCAGATGCGGTTCAGGTCGCACGACACGTAACGGCTGCGCCGGCGCAAGGCCTGAAGGTTCCCTGCAAATGCGACGAGCTCACCGTTGAACGCCGGGCGGGCCTCCTCGAGCTTGGCAAAGACGCGCCGCAGCGCCAGCTGGGCGGCCGGCTCATCGCCGTGCAGGCCGCCAACACAAATGACCGTTGGCCCGGGCGACTCGCCGCTGTACCTGCCCAGGCGACGCTCCTGGCTGACAGGAAGCTGTGAGGGATCGATTCTCGTCATGTGGTCATGTGACTAAGGGGGGGGCGGTGAGCCTCACATGATAGCGAAGAGTTGGTTACTGCGCCCGCCTTGCGCGCAGCAGGATCACGTCTTCATCGGGCACGCCCTGGTGCACTGTGCCGTCGTCCACATCGACATCGTGAACACTGATCGCCCCGATGCGGTCAACCACATCCATGCCGGTGAGCACGCGCCCGAACACCGCGTATCCGTACTCGATGGGCGGGCGATAATCGAACCGCGGCATGTCGACCTGGTTGAAGAAGAACTGTGAGGTGGCGCTGTCTTTGCCAGGTTCACGAGCCATCGCGACTGTGCCGCGGAGGTTCTTCAGGCCGTTGTCAGACTCAGTGACGATCGGGGGACCGGTCTGCTTCGCGATCATGCCCGGTAGAAACCCACCCGCCTGGACCATGAAGCCGGGTAATAAACGATGAAAAATGACGCCATCGTAGAACCCGGTATCGACATATTCGAGGAAGTTGGCGACGCTGATCGGCGCCCGCTGGGTGTACAGGCCAATCGTGATCTCGCCCAGCGAAGTCTCGAGCACGACGCGCGGGGCATCTTCGGGCAGGGGCGCGTGCTCAGGGGGCGGCGCACCACAGGCAGCGATAACAACCAGCGTCAGAACCAGTGCAACGCAGTAGACGCAGGTCTCCTCGCGCCCGCAGCAGAAGCACGGTGAGATGTTCAGGCTAATTGGTCTCGACCACATCGTAGAGTGGTGTACGGCGTCTGGCAGGAACAAAGCCGGCCTCGCGAATGATGGCAAGCGTCTCCTCGGTGGTCGTCTCCACATTGTGAGCCGCTTCGTGGAGAACGTTTTCTTCAATCAGTGTACCGCCGAAGTCATCGGCCCCGAAGTGGAGCGCCACCTGGCCGGGCTTCTTGCCGTCTGAAAACCACGAGGCCTGGATGTGCTGGAAATTGTCCAGGTAGATCCGCGCCAGCGCCAGAATCCTCAGGTAGACCGTCGGTCCCGGATACTCGGGGAACTGGTCCTGCATCGGGGTATTCACCGGCTTGTACGACCACGGGATGAAGGCGGTGAAGCCCCCTGTTTCGTCCTGCAGGCGCCGCACGCATTCGAGGTGCTCGATGATGTCGGCTGCTTGCTCGGCATGCCCGTACATCATCGTGGACGTGGTCTTGAACCCCTGGGCGTGGGCAATTCGGTGGATCTCCAACCACTCCAGCACGCTCTGCTTTTTCGCCGAGATTCGAGCGCGAACGCGGTCAGACAGGATCTCGGCTCCGCCCCCGGGCATCGTGCGTTGACCTGCCTCGAAGAGTCTCGCTAGGACCTCATCGTAGCCCAAGCCCGAAACCTCACTCATCTTGCCGATCTCGGGAGCCGACCAGAGGTGCGGGTGGACCTCCGGAAACCGTTCTCCGAACGCGCGCACCACGTCGACGTAGTAGTCGAGTTGCAGCTCCGGGTTGAGGCCGCCTTGCAGCAAAACGGTCGTAGCGCCCAGCTTCACCGAGCGGCTCACGAGCTTCATGAGGTGATCGACGGAATGGGCATAGCCCTGTTCGTCACCGGGCTTGCGGTAGAAGGCGCAAAACAGGCAGTCAGCGTCACAGAAGTTGGTGTAGTTGGGGTTCGTGTCGATCACGAAGGTCACCCGGCGAGCCGGATTGTGGCGGAAGCGCCAGGTCCTGGCCATCTCGCCCAGCTCGATCAGCGGTGCCTCGGTAAGCAGCCACAAGCCCTCCGCGGGTGTGACTCGTTCCCCCGCCTCGACCTTTCTGTGCAGATCTTCGACCTGGACCCCGCTCGAGGCGCCTGGTACGAGGAGATCCTCCAGGACGACGCCCGGAGCTCTCCCTTCCTGCCGCGCCTGCTTCACG
>JAUWTE010000526.1 GCA_030609765.1 Acidobacteriota bacterium | reverse complement strand
GGTGCCGATGGCGAACTGAACGACTACGCCATCGCCTACACCTTCGGTTTCTACCCGCTGCAGCAATACCTCATCGAGATCGAAGAAGGTCGCTACCAGGCTCTGGGGCTGGCGTGGGACTCGCGGCCGGAGGCGGAGGGCGGCCAGCGCTGGTTTCACCTGTATCCGGATGAGCACATCGCGTCCGGCAACCGGCTGCATTGGACGGCACCGGACCAGAACTGGAATTTCATGTGTGCAGAGTGCCACTCGACCGACCTGCAGAAGCGTTACCGGGCGGACGAGGATCGGTACGACACTTCTTGGGCCGAGCTCGACGTCTCGTGCGAGGCCTGCCATGGTCCGGGATCCGTACATGTCGCCTGGGCCGAAGCTGTGGAGAGCGGGGAAATCGAGCTTCAGCCCGCCGGGACCGGACGCAGTGCGTCTGGACTCGTTGTCGGCATCACGGAAGCGCGCGACTTCGCTTGGGTGATGAACCCTGAAACCGGCATTGCGCAACGCAACCCCCCTCGACGCTCACATGCCGAGGTCGACGCATGTGCCCGCTGCCACGCCCGTCGATCGGTGCTCCAAGAGCCCTACGATTACGGGCGACCCTTCCTGGACACGCATCGCCCCGCACTGCTCGATCGGAGTCTCTATCACGAAGACGGCCAGATTCTCGAGGAGGTCTACGTCTATGGCTCCTTCTTGCAGAGCAAGATGTACCTGCAGGGAGTTACCTGCAGCGATTGTCATGAACCGCACAGCCTGAGGCTGCACAACGATGGCAATGCTCTCTGCGGTCGTTGCCATTTGGCACAGAAATTCGACGACCCATCGCACCATTTCCATGAGCCTGGAACATTGGGAGCCGAGTGTGTGTCTTGCCATATGCCGCAAACCACCTACATGGTGGTTGATCCGCGCCGGGACCATAGCCTGCGACTACCGCGGCCCGACCTGACCGTGAAGATCGGCGTTCCGAACGCTTGCAGCGAGTGCCATACGAATCAATCAGCGGAATGGGCGGCCGACGCCGTGGTCCGCTGGTATGGGCCCGAACGACCCGGTGGACCTCACTACGGCGAAGTTTTCGCTGCGGCTCAGTCGGGATTGCCAGGGGCCGCCGTCGCTTTGGTGGGGCTCGCTGAGGACCCAGCGCGACCGGTCATCGTGCGAGCCACGGCCCTGGATCTGCTGGCCGGTTACTTGGGTCCTGCAACGCTGCCAACGATCAGGCGAGCGCTCGATCACGGTGACCCTCTGGTACGAGCTGCTGCCGCCTCGGCGCTGGATCTTCTGGAGCCACGGGCACGATTGGATCTGCTTGTCCCCTTGCTCAGGGATCGAGTTCGAGGCGTACGCCTGTCTGCAGCGCACTCCCTTGCCAGCATTCCTGCCGGAGATCTGAGCTCTTCGCAGGCGAGCGCATTGGCTCGCGCGCTCGATGTGTACGCCGCAGCACAGGTTGCCAATGCCGAGCGACCTGAGGCGCAACTCAACCTCGGCTGGTTGCACATACAGCGCGGCGAGCTCAGCGCGGCTGAGACCGCGCTCCGCCGGGCTGTTGCGATCGATCCATCCTTCGTGGCCGCCTACGTGAATCTCGCCGATCTGTATCGCCTTCAGGGTCGGGACCGTGAGGGCGAGGCCGTTCTTCAAGAGGCGCTGGGCAGGGAGCCGGAAAACGGAGACGTCCACTACGCGCTCGGCCTTCTGCTCAGCCGTAGGGGGCGGCTGGATGCGGCCGCTGAGGCGTTCCGAGAAGCCGCCTAATTACTGCCCGAGATGGCTCGCTACAGCTACGCCTATGGCACCGCCTTGTATGCCCTCGGAGAGAGCTCGCGGGCGCTCGAAGTCCTGAAGGAGGCGCACGAACGGCTCCCCGGGGACAGCGAGTTGGTCATCGGCATCATCACGATCAGTCGCGAGGTCGGTGACCTAGACACTTCCATCGACTACGCGAGACGACTGGTCGAGCTCTTGCCCGGTGATCCCGAGGCCCGCCGGCTCCTCGAGGAGCTCGAAGCAGAGAGCCGCGACCCGTTGAAAAACCCGGGCTAATCCCTACGACCTACCAGCCACTGCGCGAACAGCGCCCCTGCGACACCGCACAGAAACCCCGCCGGCATATCCATGGCGTGATGGTAGCGAGTGAAAACGCACGCGAACGTCATGCCAGTGGCCAGAAACCCCATCAGCATGGCGGTTCGCCGGTAGTTTCGGGTCCACGCGAGGCTGAAAACGATTCCCCATGCCGCCGCAACATGAGCGCTGGGGAAACACCCCCCCGATACAGCGCCGTGCTCGATCACCACCTCGATCAGGTAGGTAAACAGCAAGCCGTTGAAGGGTGGCATTTCCGCCATGAGCTCGGGGTTTTCCCATGGGCCGCGGGAAGCAAGCCACGGGAAGAAGGCAAAGCTGAGCAGGAAGGCTGAGGTCATGCCTGTGATGAACAAGCTGTACCCGGGTGACGGTAGCTTGTCGCGGTCGCTCACGAGACCCCAGGTTCCACGGTAGGCGTAGATGATGCCGCCGATGAGGATGAAGTAGTAGGAAAAATAGAAGAAGTGCAAGACCTCCGTCACCGGCATGCTGACCCAGGGGATGAGTAGGCGTGCCGGCAGGTCACCGAATACGGCGATATCGGCTGCGT
>JAUWTE010000297.1 GCA_030609765.1 Acidobacteriota bacterium | reverse complement strand
TTGCTCTATCGGCGCAGCATTGGGGGCGGGCCCTGGCCTTCCTCCTTCTCGGGGGCCTCTACCTCACGTTCTCGTTCACGCTGGGTTTGGCGATCTCGACGTGGACGAAGCGCGCCGCGTCCACTTTGGTCATCGGTCTGTTTGTCTGGGTGTGCTTGGTCTTCGTCGTACCGAACGTCGCCACGTTGGCTGCGCGCCAGACCTCCCGCGTGCCTCCTGTGGAAGAGTTGCAGCTCTTGCGGAACCAGGCCTTCGAGGCCGGCATGATCGAGGCCCTCGCGGAGATGCGAGCGTGGCCCGCAGATCTCCCGGAGAGTGAGCGTCTGGCCTTCTGGCCCGAGCACTGGCGGCGCATCCTCGATGAAAATGAAGCGATCTCGGAACGCTACCGGCTTCCCATGGCCCGCCTTGTGAGCAGGGGGCGCTGGATGAGCCGGATCTCGCCGGCCGCAAGCTACGTTCACGCAGGGACCGCTCTGGTTGGCACCGGGATCGATGATGAGGCCGAGCTCAAGGCCGAAGTGTTCACCTACTGGGGCCGCATCTTTCCTCAGTTGGCGGCTAACTCCATGAGCCGCGGGGAAGGGCGGGCCGAGGCATACCCGCCCTTTGAGCTGCGCCGTCGCAGCCTCGCAGAGGTGCTCTCGGGTGCGGCCGCCGCGGACATCGCATGGCTGGTTCTTGCAACCCTTGGACTGTTCGGCCTGGCAGCCATCGGGGCTGCTCGCTACGACGTCAGGTGAAACCGAAATGTTGATGATCGTCCTCAAGGAAGTGCGCGACAGCTTCTTGTCATCACGTTTTCAGTTTGGAACGGCGCTGGCGATTCTTCTGATCGCGGTGACAGTTGGCGCACTGGTGGACGACTACGACCGGCAGGTTACCGACTTCACTCGTCGTCTCGCCGCTAACGAAGTGCACCTGAGCGAGTACGGCCACCTGAACCGCACCGGTTCGGTGTGGCGGGTGGGCGTTCGACCGACTCCGTTTCTTTCCTGGGTGCGGGGGCTGGCTCAGAGCACCCACATGGAGGTCTTCGACAACGACCCGCTGCCGGTGCTCTTCCCCCTCATCGATGTCGTCTTCGTAATCACCATCGTGATGAGCCTTCTGGCTTTGGTGTTCACCTACGATCTGCTGAGCGGAGAACGAGAAACCGGAACGCTACGGCTCCTGGCCACCTTCCCCCTCAGCCGAACCCAGATTGCTGCGGGGAAAGTCATTGGCGCATCGATCACCATCGCGGTTCCTCTGCTGGCTGCCTGGCTGACGGGGGCGCTGGTCGTGGCGGTCTACGGCCAGGCGCAATGGGGCTGGCTGCACTGGCAGACTCTCCTGCCCTTGGGTGTTGGCAGCTTCCTCTACCTCGCTGGCTTCGCCGCCCTCGGCGTTATGGTGTCGGGGCTCTTCCGGCATGCCAAAGGCTCGGCATTCGGGGCCTTGGCCGCCTGGGTAGCGCTGGTGTTGGTGGTGCCCAATCTGGCGCCGTACGCAGCGGCACAGATCAAGCCCCTGCCGAGCATCACCGAGCTCCAGCGGCGCATCAGTGCGATGCTCGACACCGAGCGAGACGACCTCATGATTCGCATGATCGACGAGCGACGCGAAGAGCTCCGCTCCTCGGATCCGGCCGTGGCGCGCCTGCTGGAGATCCCCGCCACCGAGAGGCCGGCCGCGGTTGAGGCCAATGCCGAGATTAGGGCTGCCCAGGAGCGCTACTCCGAGGCCATGCAGGAGGCTTCGAGTGAGGCCAACCGCATCCAAGGCGAACGTGCCGACGCGCTCGCGCAAGATTTCGAGCGTCGCCAGGATGCCCAGGTGCGGCTGGCGCAGAGAATCTCCATGCTGTCGCCAACCTCTGCCTTCGTCTATCTGGCCACCGACCTGACCGAGACCGGGATGCGCCATGACGAGCGCCTCGAGATACAGCGTGAGCAATTCGGTGCCATTTTCGGCGAGTGGATGTCCGCCAAGGCGAGAAGCTTGCGGGAGATGGATCCAACGATGGATGTCTGGAACACGCACACCGACCTGTCCGGACTGCCTCGCTTCGAATACGAGCCCGAGCCGACCAGCGGAAGGCTGGCTGCTGTCCTGCCGTGGTTTCTCGCGCTCGCGGGCTACGCGCTCGTCTTTTCCGTCGGTGCGGTCGTTGTGTTCTCGCGCTATGACGTGCGATGAGTGGGACTGCCGTGACGGGACCTACCCAGGACGAGCGGAGGCGCGGGTAATGAGTTACCCACTTGGGCGGCTCATCGACCTCGACACGACCGCACTCCAGGCTCGTTCCGGCGCAGGGTTCACCCCCACGATCCGTTCTTTGCTGGTCTATTGGCCAGATGGGCTCATCGGGCCCGAGAAGAGCCGCGGTTCGGCCCGTTTCGGCACGCTACTTGCTTTACCTTTCTTTGTGCAGAGGACGAAGCCGTCCTCGTGTCACAGGGTTGTGCCGGAGCTCGGGCGTTGATCGAGCGGAGAGGGCCGGTCATTTCGTTTGCAAAGAACATATGAATATTCGTACTTAACCAAACAGTAGCAGGAGGAGCTCGATGCTGGAAGCCAAGGATCTGACGAAACGGTACGAGGACGGGGTGCTGGCCCTCGATCACCTCAACCTGACCGTCAACGATGGCGAGGTCTTCTGCTTGCTCGGCGCCAACGGCGCCGGCAAGACGACGGCGATCAATCTCTTCTTCGACTTCATCTCTGCGACCTCCGGGCAGGCCTTGATCGACGGCATCGACGTTTCCGAGAAGCCTCTCGATGCTAAGCGCCGAGCCTCGTACGTGTCGGAGAACGTCATGCTCTATGGCAACTTCACGGCGCGGCAAAACCTCGATTTCTTCGCCAGGCTCGGGGGGCGCGACGACTGCAGCAAGGAGGACTACTACATGGTCCTGCGCCGAGTCGGCCTGCAGGAGAAGGCCTTCGAGCAGCGCGTCAAGAACTTCTCCAAGGGCATGCGTCAGAAGCTCGGCATCGCCATCGCCATCATCAAGGGCGCCCCGAACGTTCTGCTCGACGAGCCGACTTCGGGGCTCGACCCGAAGGCGGCCGCCGATTTCATGGAGCTGCTGCACGAGCTGCGGGGCGAGGCGAAGGCCGTTCTCATGTGCACGCACGACATCTTCCGCGCCAAGGCGCACGCTGATCGCGTGGGCATCATGAAGGAGGGGCGGCTGGTGATGGTGCGCACGCGCGAGGAGCTGCAGGGCGAGGATCTCGAGAAGCTCTACCTCGAGTACATGCAAGTGGAGGCGCCGGCGGCATGATTCGCAAGACGGCTGTGACGCTGATGCTGGCGTTCGCAGCCCTGACTCTCAGCTCGCTCGTGCACGCGCAGGCGCCCAGCATGTATGACCCGCGCGACGCCGAGTACCGCTTGCTGGGCCTGATCCGCGCGAAGGCCGACTACGAGCAGGCCCTGGCGGAACATCAGCGGGCGGCGAGCGAGCACGCCGAGGGGTTGATTTCACAGTCCAGGCTGGACCAGGCGCGGCAACGCATGGAGACGATGCGCGTCAACTACCTGCAGCAGAGCCTGGCTGTGATCTTCGAGCAGCCGCACGTGCTCATCGATCGAGCGCTCAAGTACCAGGACGCCAACGGCAACAAGTACGTGCGCCTGACCGTTCGAAATACGGCGGCAAGTGCCTTCGAGACCGAGACCTTGGCAGAGCTCATCGACGTGGAGATCCTCGATCTTCTCGAGCCTGACCGGGTGCGCTCGGTCTTCATCAGTCTCAAGTCAGCACCGGGGCAGGCGGGTGCGATCATCTCGAGCCCCTACGAGATCCGCATCGACGAGCTCGCCTTCAACGAGCCGGAGACCGTCACGTTCAGGCTGTTGCAGGACGCCGACGAGGTCACTGTGTCGGTGAGCTACGCCGGTGTGCTCGATGAGAAGACGATCTACCTGGAGAAGGACGCCACGGCCAATATCGTCAGCGTCGAGTCGACCCAGTTCTCACAGGAGGCTGACCTCGGTGGGCAGGCGACCTTCGACCTCGCTCTCGAGCAGTTCACTGATGAGGCCAACACCTTCCGTCTGGCGGCGGTGGGGCTGCCGCCCGATATCCGCTACGAGTTCGGCGATCCGACCTCCGGCGCCCGGCTGACCCAAGTGCGGTTTCCGGTAGGCGTCTCGCAGAGGAACCTGACGCTGACCCTGTCGTTGCCGCAGCGTGCCGGCGGCTCGTTGCCGCAGACGGCACTCGACCAGCCGCTGCCATTCTACGCCCTGGTGATGAACGAGGAGGCCACTGATGATCTCAACGAGCGCCTTCGCCAGGTGGGCACCCTGGAGCCCGGCTCGCCGGAGCTTGCCTCGGTCGTCGGCGACCTGGATGCCGGCATGGTGCGGCTCGAGCTGATCCCACGCGGCATCGGACGCGTCGAGATGCGAGCGCCGAACCTGTACCACGAGATCTTCCCGGGCGATGAGGTGAGCATGGAGGTGACGCTGCGCAACATCGGCAGCCGGCGACTGGACAGCCTGCGATTGCTCACCGAGACGCCGCTCGGCTGGCAAGGAAGGGTGGTGCCTGATCTGGTGACGGCACTCGATGTCGACGGGGAAACCGTGGTTCAGCTCACCTTCAGCCCACCCGATGACGTGCCCGTCGGTGACTACCAGATGCGCATTCGGGCCGAGTCGGCGGCGGCGGAGCGCCGGGTCGAGAGCCAGGAAACTACCGTTCGTGTGCACGTCGCGGCGCCCGCCAACCTGTGGCTTACCGGGACACTGGCGCTGCTGCTCATCTTTCTGGTCGCCGGCATCGTGATTTTCGGTATCAAGTTGACGAGTAG
>JAUWTE010000387.1 GCA_030609765.1 Acidobacteriota bacterium | reverse complement strand
GCCGACCCACGGTTGGCTGCCGGTTTCGGCTGGTTCCCCGTCGCAAGCCATCAGAGCTAGCGAGAAGACAGCGCACACGAGGACCGCAGGCTGCGTGAAGAGGGTGGGACGGGTGAATATCCTGATCGGCCACAGGATCCCAGCCGCTCAGCTCCGCGGCATCCCTAACGGACGCCCGCAATAACTCCCGATACCAGACTCCCTCGGCATTCTCCACGGGCTCGAGATCCCACGTCTTCTCAATGACAATCTTCCGGCCGTCGGCATGATGGACCTGGAAGCGGTATTCATCGCCGCTGCCTGCGATGATCGACCCGTGCGAAGAGACTGCCCACGATCGCCGCGGAACGAAGGCTGGCGCGATCGAGGCGACGGCGATGTATTCCTCGGTTCGTGTAACCGTCTCGACCACTGGTGCCTCGTAATCGAGCTCCGGAAGGGGCCGGGTCGCCGCCGCCGCCCCCTCTCGAATCTCCGCGTAGCCTAGCTTCCAGGTCTCCGGATTCATTCCTTCCCGCTCGAGAATCACGGGAACGTAGACGGTGCCGTCGAGGCCCACATTGGGCGTGTTGAACCAGCGATATGCGTTGATTTCCTCGAGACCCCAGGTGTCGATGTGCGTACCGTCGGACGAAAAGAGTTCGATTTCCCCCCGGCTGACCACAAAGACGTTGCCGAGCCTATCGAGCCCCATGAAAGTCGGCTCTTCGAGCTCACCGGGGCCCTGGCCACCTCTCCCGATATCGAAGAGGTGTACCCCTTCCTGGTCGTAGACGCGCACGACGGGCACCTGGGAGTCGAGGACGTAGATGCGCTCGTCGGTCGCCGCGACGGCCCCAATCCGCCCGAGCATGTAGGGCTCTCCGCCGATCTCCTCACCGATCGAAAGCTCCTCGACGAGCTGAGCCGTCCCTTGCCACACGGAGCCGCTCTCGGTGCGCACCGTGGTGACGTCGCCCTCGGTCTCGGTCGTGCCCTCCCACGGTTGACCACCGCTTTCGATCGGCTCACTGCCGCAAGCCACCGGAGCCAGCGCGAGAGCGGCACACAGGAAGAGCGCTGGGCGGCTCCAGGCAAGACGCGCTGGATGTAAGCGCACCGCAACCCGCACCGCTACAACTCCTTCAGATAGATATTCCTGAAGTAGACTGGGCTCTCGTCGTCGTGGTTCTGCAGGCCGATGTAGCCCTCGGTGGCGAAGTCCTCGACCTTGCCGCGCGGCTCAGCCTGCCAATCGACTACCTGCGTGCCGTTGAGCACCACCTCGATCCGGTCGCCCTCGAAAGTGATCCGCATTCGGTTCCACTCCCCGGTGGGCTTGGAGGCGAGCGCGGGGGCCGGCTCGGCATCGTAGGCCGCGCCGGTTGCGTGAACCCCTTCGCCGGCGTCGTTAATCTGGATCTCGAAGCTGTGGTAGATGTAGGAATTGCTCGCGGGGATTCCCGGTACGCGCAGAAAGACGCCGGAGTTGGTCTCCTCGGTGGCGGTCTTGAACTCGAGATCGAGCACGAAGTCTCCGAGCGGCTTGACGCCGTACCAGAACAGGCCCATGCCGCCGTGCGACGTCAGCACGCCGGTATCCCGGTCGAGCTCGAAGTAGCCGGGGCCGTAGTGGTTCCAGCCGTGCTTGGAGTACTTCCCTTCTTCGTTCGCCTTCAGAATTTGCTCGAACCCCTCGAGATCATCCATTTCCTGTGCTCCGTTGGCGCAGGCAAGTAGCAGAGAGCAGAGTGCGATGAGGTAGATCTGTTTGCGCATCGTGTTGTCTCCAGGTTGTCGGCTGAAACGTCGCTCCTATGAGCTCCTCGGGTTCCACTCGCCCCTGGCCACAGCGGGCACATACGAATCCAGATCGGGTGGGGGGAAGGTGATGGCCTTCCCTTGCTCGGCGCTCATGTACGCGGTCATGAGCAGTTCGGTGACGTTCACGCCGTCGTCGAAGTTTTCGTTAGGGCGCTCACCCGCCAGGAAGCACTGCACCATATGGCGATTTTCAGGCTCGTAGCCGTACTCGCTGGCCTCGTGGGCGACGACCGGCATCAGGCCGGTTTCCGCGTTCTGCTTTTCGACCAGATCCTCGCCGACGTCGCCAGTGACGTTGCGGCTGAAAAACACCTTGAGCCCGGAATCGAGCGAGGTTAACGACATCGAGTATTCGGGGCCGAGAAGCTCCATGGTCTGTCGCAGGCCGGCCCCGACAAAACACCAGCTCGTGGTGGTCTCGACGATCTTGCGGCCGCCGTTGGCGTCCCGGTACTCGATGAGAGAGCGGGCGAAATCCTCGGCCGGCCGGTTGATGTAGTCGAGCTTTCCCCCACTGCGGTCAGCGAGGATCTTGGCGTAGTGCGGATCCTGCCACTTGAGGCAAGAGGTGTAGGCGGAAACCATCACCGGGGTCAGGTAGTCGCGACTGGCGCCCGGCGGGGTCAGCAGAAACCGTGCCACCTCCACCGAGTGGCACATCATGTCGTTCATCACCCCACCGCCCTGCAGCTCGCCCTCCCAGAACCACGGCATGTGCGGGCCGCTGTGCTCCTCCGCGGCACGTGCCAGGTAGGGTTCGCCGGTGAGCGCAGCCCCGCGCGCCCAGACGATCTCCTTGCCTCTCACGACGCCGGGTGTGAAGAGCTGGTTTTCCAGGAATCCGTCGAGGAGCCCCGCCTTCTGAACCAGCTCCCGCAGCTTGTACGCCTCGCCGGCATTACGGCCCAGCGGCTTCTCGCAAGCCACGCCGATGAGCTCGCCCTTGCCGGAGATAACGGCGTCGGCGATCTCCTCCATGATCTCGAGGCGGGTGAAGTTCGGGGCGCAAATCCACAGGGCGTCGATGGCCGGGTCGGCCACCATGTCGGTTACCGAGGTGTAGACCTTGGCATCCCCGACCCCGAGCTCCTTGCAAAGGGCGGCGCCCTCGGCGGCCGAGGCCTCGCTGCGGCTCAGCACGCCGAGAATGTCGGAGTCACGCACTCCCACCCACGAGCGAATGTGGAACTTGCCGACGAAGCCCACGCCGATGATCCCGACTCCCAAGCGTTTCTTCGCCATCAATCGACCTTTCCATCCGGCCCGCCGCCTTTAATCCTGCCCAGGCGGCCGGCGCAACGAGGTTTTACGTGTTCGAGGCGGCGCCCTCGGGCACCGCGACATGTTCTTCCTTGAAGAAGATCAGGAAAGCGATCGCACAGGCCACCGTAATGGCCACCGGAACCAGGAAGACACTGGTCCAGTCGGTCACCGCGCCAGCCGTGAAGTGGGACTGCACCCAGCCCGAGAAGTTGGCGCCGACGAAGCTGCCAAGTCCGAGCGTCACCATGGCGATCAGGCTCTGGGCCGAGGCACGAATGTCCACGGGCGCTACCTGATCGACGTAAATGAACGCGGCGACGAAAAAGAAGACGTAGCAGAAACCGTGCAGGCTCAATGAGGCAATCACGAGCCATGTGGGGCTGCCGATCGCGAAGACAATGTAGCGGAGGGGCCAGGCGACCACGCCGATCGCCAGCGTCTTACGCATGCCGAATTTCTTCAGCGACCACGACAGCACGAACGCCATCACGAAGATCTCGGCGGCCTGACCGATCGTCATCCAGGCGGAAACACTGGTCGCCGAGATGCCGATCCGATCCGACACGAGAAACGGTGCCGTGAGCACGTAGTAGAACTGCAGCTCCGTGGCGACGACGAAGCTGATCAGGATGAAGATGGCGAAGTTCTTGTCCTTCAGCATCTTCAGGGCCTCGAGAAAGGCCCAAGGGCTGACACCCTCCTTGCGTGGTGGCGTGTGCGGCAGGGCCAGCGACTGGATGCCCATCAACAGCGAAAGGATGCCGGCCAGAAAGAGGGTGTCTCCCGGAAGGGCCAGCGCGCCGTTGCTCGCTGCCAGGGTGCGCCACCCCGACAGGATCAGCCCGGCAGCGATCCAGCCGATCGTGCCCCACACGCGGATGCGCCCGAACTCCTCCTCGGAGTCCTTCAGATGGATCATGGCGATCGAGTTGGTGAGCGCCAGGGTCGGGGCATAGAGCAGGCAGTAGATGAACATCGTCGCCATCAGCGTCTGG
>JAUWTE010000216.1 GCA_030609765.1 Acidobacteriota bacterium | reverse complement strand
TCGGTCGGTGCGTCCGTGGTGTGGAGCTCGTCAGCAAGAGGCAAGGGGAACCCCGTACTTTCCTGCACCTGTGCGGGGGTGACGCCCGGGTGTACCGATCGCAGGCGCATACCGCCGTCGACAAAATCCATGACGCCAAGGGACGACACGCACAGCCTGGGGCCACCAGGCAGCCCTCTCTCTTGACGACGGCGCCAGCCCGGAACGGAGACGTAGTCGACCTGCGGAACGAACCGGCGCGGTGTGTGCTCCCAACTAAACAGGACCAAGTGCCGTGCGAGGCTGCCGATGGATGTAGTTCCCACAGAGCCGGGTCCACGTAGACTCATCCTGCCGCCCTTGCCTCGAATACCGATCAAGTTCGTGCTTCCCTGCTGGTCGATTTGTATTCCACCAACAAAAAAGACGTCGCAGAAACGCGATGGGGAGCGAGGGTTGGCGACGTTCAGAATCGCATCGTGGGTCTCCAGGTACTCGACCACGGCGTGGTTGCGGTTGGCTGGATCGGCGCTCCACGCGGCAGGCCCAAGCTGAGCCCCACGCCGTGCCTGCAGACCGTGACGAATCACGAGATCGGGTGCATGCAGGCGTTGCGCCAAGAACGCCGCTGCGAGCATGAGCTCAGCATGCAATCCGAACGCGACGATTTGCCCATCACGCAGCTCGCGGGCAACGGCACAAATCATCAATCGGGTCAGCGCCTCGCGGGGCGTGCTCATCGTACCGGGTTCATCCGTAGTTCCTCGAGGCTCTCACTGCCGATGCTCGCGAGGTAGGCTGCATGGTCTTTCAGAGCGAAAACGGTCTCTTCGAGATAGCGTTCGTAGAGGTCGGCGTTTCCCTTACGCAGCGCGGTGCCCGCCTCGTCATAGAGGCGAATACGCCCGAGGTCCGGAACGTAGCTGCCGCTGAGTCCCCCCGGATGTGAGCCCCAGGAAGCCTCGGCGACGAGGGCGCCACGCAACAAAGTCCATTCGGGGTGAGCGACCACCTCCTCATTGGCAGCCAGACGCTCCACGGTGGCGATCACTGGCCCCGCACAAGCCTCGGCAAGGGCGCGCTCAGCGAAACATCGTCCAAGGTAGGCCTGCGAAGAGAACTGCACGTTTCCATAGCGATCCGCCGCGGGGGCGTGCACGAATACTATGTCCGGCTGAATGGCGGGGACGCGCAGGAACCACTCTCCGGCTTCTTCGATCTCCATGAGCTCTGGATTGAGCTCGGGTAAAGATGAACCGACGCCACCGCGCCAGAGCAGGTAGGGAACGCCCCACGTCGCGGCCTTGAGAGCCACATACCAGATACACTCGTCGCACTCCCAAACATCAAGCTCACCGTTCTCGGCTCGATGGCGAAATGCGGGGGCAATGGCATTGATGCTCTCGAAGCTGACACACGCGGAGATCAGCCGGCGAACGCATCCAGCCCCGATGAGCAGATCGGTCTCGATACCCGATGTGGGCCCGGAAATCAGCGTTAGCCCATGGGCGCCCTGCCGAATCAGCTCGCGAACGATGGCCATCGGGGGGTTCTGGTAGGAGAACCCCGAAAGACCGACCGTCATCCCGTCTTGCACCATGGATGCGGCCTCGGGAATGCTGACCAACCGATCAGCTCGCTCTGCATTCATGTCCTTTACCTGGCTCCGGTAAGTAGAGGCCGAAACTTGTAGCCGTAGACGATGTAGCCGTGCTCGGAGCTGTCCTGGATCTTGCGCGTCACCATCTCGACTTCCATTCCGATCACGAGGTCGACTCCATCCACATCAGTGAGCTGCGAAGTGACAAGGGGGCCCTCCTCCAGGCGCACCATGCCGACAGCGTAGGGCCCGATGCTTCCGAACCCGCGCGGGGGCTGTTGCACATTGGTGAACGAGTAGAGGGTTCCACGGCCTCGAAACTGATACGGCTCGACGTCTTGACTACGGCAGTCGGGACAGATTCTGCGCCCGGGAAAGAACAATCTGTCGCAGCGGTTGCAGCGGGTTCCCTCGAGTCGGTAGAAGGATCGTCGCAGGCGGTGGTAGCGAGGTAGTTGCACCTGATGAAGCCTCCCTGGATCAGTTCTTCAGGATGTGGGTAACGGCCACGGATCCCGAGCCCCCAACGCTCTGAGCCATCCCGACCTTGGCGTTCTTCACCTGAGTAGGTCCAGCCTCACCGCGCAGCTGCTGCACGACTTCGAGAACCTGATACACGCCGCTGGCACCAATCGGATGTCCCCGTCCCTTGAGTCCTCCCAGCGTCGACATCGGAACATCGCCGTCCGGAGCGATACGGCCCTCGCGCGCGAGCGTCACGCCCTCGCCTCGCCGGGCGAAGCCGGCCGCCTCGAGACTCAGCGCGGAGACGATCGTGAAGGCGTCATGCGCCTCGTAAAGATCGATATCCGCCGGTCCTGCTAGCCCGGCCTGTTCATAGGCGTGGTGGGAGGAGACATCGATCGCCCCCCAGTGCAAGGGATCGGGCCTCTCCGCGAGGCCGAGGGTATCCGTGGCAACTGTTGAGGCGGCAATCTCGATTGTCTGCCGGGGAAAGGCGGCAGCCTGATCCATGGGACAGAGCAGCAGAGCCGCTGCTCCGTCGCAGATCGCGGCTGAATCGAGAATGGTGATCGGATCAGAGACGACCGTCGATGTGGCGTAGTCCTCGGCAGTTATCGGCATGCGATACATGGCGTTCGGGTTATGGACCGCGTTTTCGTGGCTGTTGATCGAGAAGGCAGCAAAATCTTCGTGGGTGGACCCGTATTCGTGCATGTACCGGCGCATGAGGAGCGCGTTGAGAGCCACGAAAGAAACCCCATGTCCGGCTTCGTAGTCGGCATCGGCTGCCGTCGCCAGAGCAGAGGTAATTCCATCGGTGAGATGGTCGGTCATTTTCTCGACCCCGATGGCCAAAACGAAATCGTGGGCGCCGGAAGCCACTGCCGTGTAGGCCGCGCGCACAGCAGCTCCACCCGCTGCGCAGGCGGCCTCGATGCGCAAGGCCTCGATGGGGAGAAACCCTGCGGAATCAGCAATGAGGGTGGCGAGATTCTCTTGCCCCGACAGCTCTCCCGCCAGCATGTTGCCGACAAAGATGGCGTCAGCCCGGTCAGTCCCGGCGTCCTCGAGAGCGCGGAGGGCGGCCAGCGCGCCAAGATCACGCAGACACAAGTCCCAATGCTCTGAAATGGGCACCTGTCCTATGCCGATGATGCCTACGTCACGCATCGCCTAGTGCATCCTGATCTTGCGCGCATGGCGCAGGTAGTGGCCGTACTCGCGGATTTCGTAACGGTGGCTCAGGTATTGCCTGACTCGGGGGGCGGCGTCGCGCATGCTGATGAGACGCTCGGTTGCGACCAAGGAGAACGCGTCACTGCCCGCTCCAGAGCCGTAGGAGCAGAAGAAGATCCTGTCGCCCGGAGCGGCGACATCGAGCACCGCCGCCAAACCCAAGAGAGAGGATCCGGCATATGTGTTGCCAACCTCCTCGACGACCATTCCCGGTTTGACCTGTTCCGGGGTGAAGCCGAGCAGTTTTGTGATGCGGTGGACGAACTTCGGATTGGGTTGGTGAAATACCGCCCAGCGGTAGTCGGCCGCCTCTCTTCCGAGCTCGGACATGATCTCCTGCGTCGCACCCTGAATGTGCGTGAAGTAGGCCGGTTCTCCGGTGAAGCGGTGACCGTGCTCGGGGTAGTGCATGTGCTGTCGCCTGAAAAAGTCAGGGGTGTCAGTGACGTAGGAGTTGCTTGCTTCTACGAGCGCGAGGGCACGATCGGCCGGACCGAATACGTAGGCCGCGCCCCCGGCTGCCGCCGTGTACTCGAGCGCGTCGCCGGGTTTGCTCTGCGCTGCGTCCATACCGATGGCCAGGGCATAATCGGCCATCCCTGAGCCAACGTAGGCGACAGCGGTTTGCATGGCTTCGGAGCCAGCCTTGCACGCGAACTCCATGTCGGCGGCGCTCACGTTCGGCGTGGCACCGATAGCCTCGGCAACGATGGTGCTAGTGGGCTTTACCGCGTAGGGCTTCGACTCGGTGCCGACCCACACCGCGCGCAATTCGCTCGGATCGATTGCGGCACGACTGAGGGCGTTGCGGGCAGCCTCGATCGACATCGTGACGGTATCTTCGTCGATGCCGGGTACCGACTTTTCACGCACGGGGAGGGGACGACTGCTGCTCGGAAGCCACGTTTCCGCGATGCGCTTCGCCGGGAGTCTGGGGCGCGGAACATAGGCACCATATCCAACGATACCCACAGCACGTTCGGTCTTCATCGGGGGTTCATCCAGAGATTTCTATCGGATAGGGCCTAGGGACCGGCGAGCACTCCGCCCAGAAACAGATCGACGTACGCCTCAGCCAGGTCTGAATCCTTGATACGGCCGCTGGGCTGGTACCACTGGTAAATCCAGTTGATCATGCCGGCTAGCGCGAAGGTGGCGACCCGGGGATCGATGGAGCGCGCGAGCCCTTGGTCAATCATTTCCTGAAATGTTCTTTCCAGGAAGCGGACGTATCGTCGCCGGCGCTTGTTGATTTCCTGGAGGTAGTCGCCCTTGAGGGCGACCGTCTCGTTGAGAACGACGGTGAGCTCCTTGGGGCGGTCTCGCGTCACCAGGAGCACGTGTGCGCGAATGGTCGCGCGCAAGCGCTCGAGGGGATCCGGAATGTTCTTGACGCGGTCGTAGACCATCTCTTCGAACAGGTCCATTCCATAGGACATGATTCCGTACAGGAGCTCATCCTTGCTGCCGATATGGTGGTAAATGCCCGCCTTGGTCATGCCTGAGGCAGCGGCGACCTCACTCATGGAGGCTTGACCAAAGCCCTGCTCACAGAAGACGCGCGCTGCCGCCTGATAAATCTGGGCGGTTCGAGTCGCATGATCGAGGCGCTCGCGAGATGGGGCCTTGGAGGTTTCTGTGACTTGCGTAGATTTCATTCTTCTTTCCGCCTGTTAGCCTACCGACCGATCGGTAGGTTACAGCATGAGGCAGCTCTGTCAAGCGAGTAGGTGGGATTCGTGGCACCCGGTGAGGAAAGCGTCCTGCTAGGCCTTCGTGGCCCGTAGGGCCCTTTCGATTTGCCTTACGTCGACTCGGTACTTGAAGATCTTGCGGCCATCAAGGACACCTACCGGTACTTCATCTCCATACTGGTTCGCCCAGGCCTCGTCCTCGTCGACGTCTCGTACCTCGATCCGGAATGGAATACGACGGCAAATCCGGTCGAGCTCTTCTTTGGCAACATCGCAGAGGTGGCAGCCGGTACGGGTGTAGAAAACTAGCGTCATATTCACTGTCCCTGGCGTCCTTGAATCGACCCAATCACAACCGTTCGCCTGCATCAGCGGCTGCTGTCCTCATGCTAGAATCGGCGCGCGATGGGCACTCTGCGATGCGTTACCCTCGATCTCGATGACACCCTCTGGGACCATCGCCGGGCCCAGACCGAGGCCCTGCGCCTGATCGCCGCAGAGAACGTGCCGGCAGCCCTTGTCGATAGTTTTGTCGACAGGTTCCACTATCACAACAAGATTCTTTGGGCGCAATACAGCTCGGGCGAGGTCGACGTGGGAACTGTCAAGATGGAAAGATTCGCACGTGCATTGCAGGACGTCGGTGCGTCGCCCGACAATGCAACCGCCATCGGCGAGGATTTCCTGCGTTGTTACGGAAGGTTGCCCTACCTCTGCCATGGCGCCCGAGAGGTTCTGGATGCTCTTGCCGGTCGCGTCTTGCTTGGCTGTATTACGGATGGTTTCACGGAAGTCCAGCATTGCAAGCTCGAGACGACGCGGATCGACCGTCATTTCGACTTCGTCCTCACTTCCGAGGATGTCGGGGTGACCAAGCCCGATCCTGCCATCTATGCGGCCGCGACCGCCGCCGCTCGCTGCGCAGCCGATGAAATCGTCCATGGTGGTGATTCGTTCGAGAAGGATGTTGTCGGAGCCATGGCTTACGGTATGAGGGCCGCGTGGCTGCCGCATTCCG
>JAUWTE010000240.1 GCA_030609765.1 Acidobacteriota bacterium | reverse complement strand
TGACCAGAACCTGCTGGGCGCTGTCGACCAGCACAGGCACCTCGGCAACGCTCTGGTTCCACGCACTATCGACGGCGAAGAGCGGAACGGAGAAGCTGAAGGCCCGCGACGGTGCCCTCGAGGAGGGGTGGGCTGGCGCAAGCGGGGAGACTGCCAAGCAGGCTGCCACCAGTGCGGTGGCGATCCATTTGCCCCAACTCGTACCTCTGCAGCCAACGGTCATGCGACCCCCTTCCACCACGGCCTGCTAGGGTGCAATGAGTGGCAATGATGGGAAGTACGAGCGGAAGCGTCTCACGTCGCGGGTGAGGAGTCGATATCCGCAAACGGCCGCGTGCGCGCCAATATAAAAGTCAGGGAGCGGAGCACGCCCTTGTCCTCCCTGCCGGCGGTACGCAGCAAAGCACTTGCCAGCCAGAAAGCCGGCTTCCCAGGGGAGGGGCTCGCGACGCAGGAGCTCCGGCGGCAGCGCGGCCTCCATCTCCTCGATGCGCTCGAATCCAACGGAGACCTCCGCATAGACGATCGGGTTGATCACCAGCGTGGCGGAATCGGCACACTTCGCCAGCGCCGTCTCCGACCACTCGCTCCATTCCGGATCACCAGTCAGGACATCCAGCAGCACATTGCTATCGACGAGAACCGCGGTCATTCGTCAGCTCGTGTCAATGCCATGATCTCGTCTGTGGTCATGGCCACGGTGCCCCGCCCCCGCAGGTGCCGAACGATCAGATCACCGCGGCCCCCGTCGCCATTGTCCGCCTTGCGGATCGTCGCCTCGTCGCCTTTGACCCCGAAAACGACCTCCGTGTGGGGGAGCAGCCCGAGCCTCTCCCTGATCTCGATGGGAATGGTGACTTGCCCCTTGGATGTGATTCTCATGGAATCATCTCTCGATGGTATGGGTATTACTTCTCTTACTCCTACCATAACCAAGCGAACTCCCTTGCTCAAGATCCACACACAGCCGGGCAAGCCTGGATATCACAGCGGGTCAGCGGCTCCAGGACATCCCAACATCTGCCTTGATAGGATGGCCACGGAGGAAAGCTTGTCGGCGACTACCTCACACGGCTTCTGCGACAGGGGTTTGTGATCATGAGTAAGAACACGCGGCAAACCAGGAAAGTGGAAATTTCTCGATCAGCTCTCTACCTGTTCCTATCTGCCTTTGCGCTTCTGCTGATGGTGGACGGGAGCATGGGGCCGGCCGGGGCTGCACCGCTGGACGCGACGCAGGTGGAGGAATCAGAGACCGCGGCGGTCGAGGCGGCGACGACGGCCGACGAACAGGGTGAGGAGGTGACCGCGGCCGAGACCGAGGCGCCCGCCAGCCAGGCGGTAGAGCCATTCGACGTAGAGGCCGCCACGCAGGCCTATCTGGCGAAACTGTCTCCAGAGGACAGGGCACGCTCGGACGCCTACTTCGAGGGCGGCTACTGGCTGCTGCTGTGGGGGTTTCTCTACGGCATCGGCGTGGCCTGGTTGTTACTCGGCACCGGGCTCTCGGTACGGATGCGCAATCTGGCCGAGCGGCTGACGAATCGCCTGCCACTCCAGACTGCGCTGTATGCGGGTCAGTACTTGCTCGTGACAGCCATTCTCGGCTTCCCCCTCACGCTTTACACCGGCTTCTTCCGCGAGCACCAGTACGACCTGGCCACACAAACATTCGGGCCGTGGATGCGCGACCAGATGGTGGGCTTGTTGGTCGGGCTGGTCATCATGCCGATCGTCCTCGTCGTTCTTTATGGCGTCTTGCGCCACGCTCCCCGTACCTGGTGGATCTGGGGCACGTTCGTGTCGATCCTCCTGGCCGCCATACTCATTCTCTTGGGCCCGGTCTACATGGATCCGCTGTTCAACACCTACGAGCCCCTCGAGGACGGTCCGGTCAGAGACTCGATCCTGTCTCTGGCGAGAGCCAACGGCATTGACGTCGACAACGTCTACCAGTTCGACGCCTCGCTGCAGAGCACGCGGATCAGCGCCAACGTCAGCGGCTTCGCCGGCACCATGAGCATCCGACTCAATGACAACCTGCTGAATCGAATGTCGCTGCCGGCGATCGAGGCGGTGATGGCGCACGAGATGGGCCACTTCGTGCTCAACCACATCTACGAGATGCTCATCTACTTCGCGGTGATACTGCTGGGAGGATTTGCCTTCCTGCGCTGGTCGTTCGACCGGGTCTTGGGTCGCTGGGGCGCGCGCTGGGGGATCCGCGGCATTACCGATGTGGCCGGCCTGCCCCTGCTGGTGGCACTTCTTTCTCTTTACATGTTCGTGCTGACGCCGGTGTTGAACACCATCATCCGCACGAACGAGGCCGAGTCCGACATCTTCGGCCTCAATGCCGCGCGGCAGCCCGACGGCTTCGCCGAGGCGGCACTCAGTCTGTCCGAGTATCGCAAGATCGACCCGGGGCCGATCGAGGAGTGGCTCTTCTTCGACCATCCCAGCGGGCGTGCCCGCATTCACATGGCGATGCAGTGGAAGGCCGAGCACCTCGATGAGCTGGCTGCACGGAAGTGATCCTCTCCGCTAGCCTTGCGTGAGTCTGAGCTCCAGGGTACAACCGAGCGCCCGTGCGATCTTGCTCATGGTTCGCCAGGTCGGGTTCGATTGGCTCGGGTCCTCGAGCTGTTGAACCTGCTGCTGGCTGACCCCGAGGCGCTCAGCGAGATCGGACTGCGACAATCCAGCGCGCTTGCGCATGCGACGAATTTGGCTCGCCGGATGGGCTGAGCCATCGACGCCTGAGAAAGGTTGCGACCGGTCGAGTCCGAGACGTCGCAGCACCGCTGTCTTATCCGGACTCCGCGGTCGGGAGCGGGCGCCATACGAATCCGTGTCTCCGAGAAGACGGCGAGCCGTTTCCCTCCATGCGTGACTCTCTTCCTGCCACTCGTCGTAGGTGATCGGTTTCTTCATATCTGCCGCTACCTTCAATCAGCGTTCGGAGAGGTCCTCTTCGATCGCGGCCTTCACGCGCTCCGGCGTCATCGGCAGAGTGAGCAGGCGCGCGCCGGTGGCATCGAAGATGGCGTTGGCAATCAGGCCACCCATGCAGATGATGGCCGGCTCTCCCCCACCCTGCGGTGAGAGCGCATCATTCTCGATCAGAACGACGTCGATCTCCGGCAGCCAGGAAAACCGCGGCAGCTCGTAGGTGTCGAAGTTGCGATCCAGAATCTCGCCGCCGCGGAAGCGCACCTCCTCGGTGAGTGCGTAGCCCAGCCCCATCATGATGCAGCCCTCGGCCTGCATGAGGGCGCCGTCGGGATTGATGATCGTGCCCATGTCCTGGGCGCAGACAACGCGCTTCACCTGCACGCGGCCGGTCGAAGATGACACCTCGACCTCCGTCATATGCGCCACGTAGGTGCCGGCGTCGACACCACAGGCAATTCCATACCCACGGCCGCTGGGACCGGGGCCCGGCGTCCAGCCAAATCGCTCGGCGGCTGTCTTCAAAACCTTGATCAGCCGCTCATCCTCGGTGTTGGCCAGGCGGAACTCGAGCGGATCAACACCGGCGGCGGCCGCCATGATGTCGATGTGCGATTCCTTCGCGAAAATGTTGGTGTTCGCACCCGGAGCTCGCCACGCGCCCGTAGCGAATGGATGTGATCCGGCAACTCCGCGCCAGCCACCACCGCCCACCTTGATGACGCTGTTGGGGACGCTGTAGAGCTGATCGGAGCCGCGTGAACCGGCGTACTGAACCTCGTAATCCCACAGGCAGATCTTGCCGGCTTCGTCGATGCCCGACTTGATCTTGACGTAGGCGGCAGGCCGGAAGCTGTCGTAGAAGAACTCCTCGGCCCGGCTGAAGGCAACCTGAACAGGCCGGTCAGTGGCCGCCGCCAGCTTCGCCGCCTCGACCGCCTGGCGGGTGACCGTCTTACCGCCGAAGCCGCCGCCAACGTAGGGAGTTCTGACGCGTCCCTTCTCCTCGGCCACCCCGAGCTCCCGTGCGAGCTGGCTCTGCAGCGGGAACGGAGTCTGGGTCGAAGCCCACACATTGAGCTTGTCGCCCTCGAGCTGGGCAACGGCCGTATGCGGCTCCATGGGCGCATGCGCCACGTAGTGGTTGAGATAGGTCTCGTCGAAGACCTGAGCGGCGAGACGCTCGCCCTCGGCGGTGCCGCCGCGCTGGTCCTGGGCCTCGGCCTCCACCGCCATGCTCATCAGATGTTCGAAGATGCTGTCGTTGTCGACGTGCGGGGCCGGCGTGTCGAACTCGGCCTCGATCTTCTGTAGCGCCGCCTCGGCAGCCTCCGGATCTTCGTGCAGCGCGGCGATCATTTCGCCTTCGCGGATCACGATCACGCCGGACATGCTCTCGGCAGCCGTAGTGTCGACGCTCTTCAAAGTGGCGCCATGCGCGGGTGGCCGCACGATCCTGGCGTGCAGCAGGCCGGGAAACTTCAGGTCGGCGGCGAACTCCGCCTTGCCCGTGACTTTGTCGACGCCATCGGTCCTCGGGAACGAACGCCCCATCACCTTGAACTCGGCCACCGACTTGAGAATGGCGTCCTCGTCCACGACGGTGGCGAGCGGTTCGCCTCCGGCCAACTCGGCGTAGCTGATTCTCTGGGTTTGATCAATCTTCGCGAAAACGACCCCATCCTCGACCTCGAGGCCGTCCGCCGGCACCCCGAGCTCCTCCGCGGCGAGGGCCATGAGGACCTGCCGAGCTCTGACCGCACCAGCCCGCAAGGCGGGCCCGAAAAAACGTGTGGTCATCGAGCCGAACGTGCCCATGTCCCAGGGGCACAGGTCGGTATCCCCCATCACCATGTCCACCGATTCCAAAGCGACCCCGAGCTCATCTGCGGCCATCTGCGCCAGCGAGATGATGACCCCCTGGCCCATCTCGATTTTGCCGGAGAAGATGGTGACTCGACCGTCTTCTCCGATCCTCACATAGGCACTGGGCTCCGTCGGGTAGGGCCTGCGCCCCTGCGGCGCCATCTCGGCAAGTGCTGCAACGTTTCCTCCCGCGATGAACACGACAACGCCGCCACCCAGAACCTTGAGGAAATCACGCCGCCGCAGCGTGGGATCGAGCGACTCGTACCAGAGCTCCATTTCCTTCTCGTAGTCGGATCTCATAGCTCTTCTCACAGCTTCCTGGCCGCGTCTTCGATGGCCTCGACGATGCGCTTATGGGCGGCACATCGGCAAAGATTGTCTTCCATCCCGTCGATGATCTCGCCACGCGTCGGAGCCGGATTGTCGAGCAGAAGCGCGTAGGCGTTCATGATCATGCCGGGCGTGCAGTAGCCGCACTGCAGGGCGCCGTGCTCGACGAACGCTTCCTGCAACGGGTGAAGCTCGCCGCCGTTCATGAGCCCCTCGATGGTGAGGACCTCCTTGCCCTGCACATCACTGAGGGGAAATTGGCAAGAGCGTTCGGGGATGCCGTCGACGATCACGGTGCAGGCCCCACAGACGCTCTCGCCGCAGCCGTACTTCGTACCCGTCAACTCCAGGTCAG
>JAUWTE010000027.1 GCA_030609765.1 Acidobacteriota bacterium | reverse complement strand
ACGGCACGGCCGCTGATCACCCGGCCGGTCCCGAATCGGTGCTCGGTGCCGGGCTCGCCGTCGGCCGGTCGCCGGACCTCCTCGGCCGGGCCCCAGAGCTCGTCGGCTAGTCGCCGGACCTCTTCGTCGGACCCGGGGAAGCCTGCGAGGCCGCTCGCTCGCGTTGGCCTCGGCCCGACGACCGTTGCGCCGTCGCGCACCAGCTCTCGGATCTTCCGCAGCGCCGTCCGATCGATCGACTCCTTCTCGGGGAGGACCAGCAGCGCGTAGCTCACCCCGTGCGGGAGGACGATCCGTCCATCGCGCACGCTCATCGACCCGGTCAGCACGCGGACGTCGACGACGTCGTAGTCATACCCGGCCCGTCGAATTGCCGGGTCCCAGTCGACCGCGAGCGGATGGAACGCGGGCGCCCCGGCGCCCTGGTAGAAGACGACGTCGGCCACGGGCTGCCCTTCTTGCAGCAGGAACGAGGTGCGCGACAGATAGTCGATGAACGGCCCGGCCATCGACCACCAGACGAGGTTCGGCCCCATGTGGGTGCCCGCGTGGTACGCGAAGCCAGGCAGGCCGGCCTCTTTCCCGCCGTGGGGTGCCGTGTGGAAGGTAATGTGGTTCAGCCCGTCGATGAAAGCCTGATCCGCGAGGAGCTTCAGGTAGTACGGCCCGTCGCGCCAGTGCCGCCACGAGGTGAACGACTCGGCGTCCACGATCGTCTGGCCGTAGGTGTGCGCGGCGCAGGCGATCTCCTTGACGTTGTACATGCTGCGCTGCTTCGGCCAGAACTCGCCGCGCATGAGCCCCACCGCGCCGAGCGCGCCCAGCGCGTCCACCGGGCAGCTGTTCCAGATCGGTGGCCCCGGCCCTCCCGCCTCGGCCGCCAGCAAGAGGCCCCGCTCGCGCAGGAGCTCGTCGCCGAGGCGGTAGTGGTTTTCAATCATCAGGTCGCTGACCAGGCGCGTCCAGTCGAAGAGGACACGCTCGCCGAGCTCGTCTTCGGTCGCCGCGCCGTCGATGAGCGACAGGTAAGGCTTCGCGTCGTATCCGTACCGCTCGAGAAAGGTCTCGAGGATATCCTCTGTCCAGGCGCCCAGGCGGCGGCCCTCGAGCTCGAGGCTGTCGACCTCGAGGTAGCGGAGTGCGGAGTCCTCGAGCGGCCCGAGGGCGGACTCGAGGCGATCGAGCACGTAGGTGAAGTAGGCCCCACTGTCGTCCTCGTCGAAGAAATCGATCTGCAGCCCGTCGGAGTTCGGACTGGGCACGATCAGGCGTTGGCCCGTGTTTGCGAAGATGAACCAGCGGACGGCCCAGTCGCCCCCGGGCGCGTTCCACCGGAGCCGCCCGTCCTCGTCGAGCCGATCCGAGAGATCGAGGACGTGGTCGGGAACGAGGTGCTCGCCGTCCGTGACGGGAATGGCCTGGACGGCAACGGTCCGCCAGTACGCAGGCCGGCCATCCTCGCCTCGGGGGGCGTGCTCGGGAACCTCGGGAAACTTGAGCTCCAGCTCGAGGTCCGCTGGACCGCGGGCGAATCTCACCGAGGAAAAGAGCCCGATCCCCGCCTGCTCCGGCTCAACCCAGGTCCCGCCGGCATTCCACCCGCTGGCCGCGAGGAGCCCGAGCTCCAGGTCCAGCCGCAGCGCCTCGCGGTTCACATGGGCGAAGTTGGCGAGCCACTCATCGCTGAGGAAGGGCGGCCCGATCGGGACGAGCTCGTCGGGATCCTGGTGTGCCTTCACGTCCCAGACCTGCAGGCGCGAGAAGCCGGCGGCCTTGAAATGCTCCATCTCCTCCGTGAGCCGCGTCGGGTCGGCGTGGCCGTTCAACCACGGCCAGAAGGCATCGGGGCGAGCCCGGGCCGGTGGATCGAGAAATCCGCCCAGGAGTCGATCCTCAATAGCCTCGGGGCTCGCCCTGCAACCAACGCTGATGATCAGGATCAGGGCGGTCCAGGCGATCGCCTTGGTGCACGCTCGGTTCTCCATGACGTGCGCATGTTACTACCTGGACTCCTCTACGCGTGCGCCTTCTTTGTGACCGTAGTCTCCCATTGGCTTCTTGCTTGCTTCCAAGTCACGCGAGAAAGCCGCCGCCATTTTCTTCAGTTGTTCAGCAATCTCAGGGTGGCGATCAATCACATTAACGCTCTCACCGGGGTCGGCATCCAGGTCATAAAGCGACCAGTCAATAAGCTCCTCGCCATAATCACCGCGGAAGCCGGCACTGCCTACTCTTGTCACTGTCCTGACCTGGCGGGGAAAATGCAATTTCCACTTCCCGTAACGCATGCTCTCCAGCTCGCCCAAATAGTAGTTGTACAGAGCGCGAGGCTCAGCCCCAGCCGGCTGCGTACCTTCGATCAGAGACACGAGCGACCGGCCATCGAGCTCTTGACCGCCGGGCTGTGCGCCAATGATCTCCGCGATGGTTGGCAAAATATCGATTGTCATGACAGGGCTGGTGACAGTCACACCTTTGTTGAATCCCGCGGGCCAGTGCATTGCGGCAAAGACGCGAATCCCTCCTTCAAAGGTGGTCATTTTGAAACCGCGCAGATCACCCGCCGAGCCTGCATGATCTCCCCATACCGTCCATGGACCATTATCGGAGGTAAAGATAATCAGAGTATCCTGCTCAATGGCTCTATCGCGCAGTGCCTTCATAATGCGCGCCATCTGGAGATCGTATTCGTAGATCACATCCTGATAGAGAGTGCCCTCTGACCTGCCTTTGATTTCATCTCTCACGAATATCGGAATATGAGAAGAACTGTAAGGTAGATATATAAAGAATGGCCGGTCACTACTTGCTTCGATGACCTCAATTGCTCTGTCGGTAAACAGTTGTGTCAGCACCTTCTGGTCAGAAGGAGTGACACTGGCCTTAACAACCGTATTGCCCTCATAGAGAGGCAAGGGTGGCTGAGAGCTGCTGGGATTGTGAACATAGGCCTGCTCGTCCGCAGGATCCAAGGCCTCAGCATCTCTCTCATAGGGCCACATATCATTGGAATACGGGATGCCGTAATACTGATCAAATCCATGCGAGAGCGGTAAAGCCCCGGGGAGGTGGCCCAAATGCCATTTGCCGAAAATGTGGGTGGAATACCCCTGCGCGGTCAGCAGCTCGGCCAGCGTTTGTTCTTCCTGGGGTAACCCCCCGGTGTCATCTGGAAAAAGGACATTTGCGAAGCTGAAACGGTCGGGGTAGCGACCTGTCAGCAGAGCCGCCCGGGACGCCGAGCATACAGGTGAGGCGTCATAGAACTGGGTGAATTGCACACCATTTGTTGCTAGAGCGTCGATGGTGGGCGTTGGGGTGGATGAACCAGTGACTCCAAAATCGGCGTAGCCCGCATCATCGAGAAAAACCAAAATGATATTGGGCGTGCCGGATGTGCCCTGGAGTTCAGGCGCGCTGCCATAAGCTGGGAACGACAAGGCGACGGCTATTGCACACGGCAAGAACGCAACTGAGGGTATTCTGTTCTTCATTTCCGGTCTTCGGCCTCCGTCGGCACTATTGGGTCAATCTGGCACCACGTGCAGGGGTCGATCACTCCGTAGATTTCACGGCCTGCTAGCGCTGCAGGCGGTTGAACCGACTCATGATCTCTAGCAGGCGGTCGTGTGGTAGGGCCTCGATGCGATGGCCGTCCCTCCCTACCATCGTATCCGCCGCGATGATGGCATTGATGATGGCCTCCTCGGTTGCTTGCACCGTGGCTTCGAAGACGCGCGTGATGCGAGAGTTGCTGAGCACGACAACCTCGGCTGTCGGATCAGCCGACGCAACACCCGGGTTGGCGCTCGAGAAGGCAACGAAGATGTCGCCCGAGCCGTTGTGCGAAGTTCCCCCGACACGGGCGACGCCGAGCGAGGCACGCCGGGCCAAACGCTTCAGCTGGTGTGGTAGAAGCGGTGCGTCTGTGGCAACCACGATGATGATCGATCCACCTCCGGCCGGATGGTCGTCCACGGGGAATGTCAGCTCAGTTCCGCTTTGCCGCGCGATCTCCATCCCCACGGGAACCCCGTCGACGCGTAGCTGGGCTCGGCCGCCGAAATTCGCTTGCACCAGGACCCCCACGATGTAGCCTCCGGCATTCTCTGAAAGTTGTCGCGACGACGTGCCGATGCCGCCTTTGAACCCCATACAGATCATCCCGGTGCCGCCGCCAACGTTTCCTTCAACTAGCGGTCCGGTCGCCGCGCTATCCAGGGCGGCGAAGACATGCTCCGGCTTCACATGGAAGCCGTTGATGTCGTTCAGATACCCGTCATACGTTTCCGCCACGACCGGTAGAGACCAGGGCCGAAATGCGGCGCCCCGCTCAACCTGCCAGGCAATCACAGCATCCCGGACCACGCCGACACTGTGGGTGTTGGTGATGACGATCGGGCCTTCGAGGAAGCCTGACTCCTCCACCCAGGTCGTCCCGGTCATCTCACCATTGCCGTTGAGAGCGAACCAACCGGCGAAAACCGGTTCCTCGGGGTGCTCGCCCCGCGGCAGAATCGCCGTGACGCCGGTTCGCACTGGCCCCTCGCCCACCGTCAGGGGTCCGTCTCCTCGGATCAAGGTGGTGTGGCCGACCCTCACGCCGTCCACATCAGTGATCGCATTGAGGGCGCCGGGGGTTCCATCGAAGTGGATGCCCAGGTCGCGCGCTCTCGGTTTGTCTTGAGCGCCGCCCGTCGCCGGTACCAGCAGCAACGCCAGAAGAAGCAGCAGCGCCGGCAGGGTCGAGCGGATCGTCACACGGACCGCCCCCATCCTGCCGAGTCTCGTTCGGTTGGCCAGGTAGGCCACTGCATGAACCACATCATTCTCGGAGATTCTCATCCTGCCTCCTCTCTGCAGACACGGCCGAGCCGGCCACGCACGTCGCCGCCAGCAGTAACCAGAGGGCGGCGTTGCCCATCGATGGTCCTGAAAACCTCATCGCGTCGTCTCCTCGTGATCAGGAGCGTCGGATCTGCCGCCAGACCTCCTCGAACTCCTCCTCTGCTGCCGCGGGCGGCTCGGTGAGCAGGGAGACGCCAATGGTCAGCAGGAATCCGACGGCGAACCCCGGAAGCATCTCGTACAGGTCGTAGGTGTAGGTCTTGAAGACGACGACCCAGAGTACGGCGGTAGCGTAGCCGCCGATCATGCCGGCGATGGCGCCGGCGCGGGTGGCACGCTTCCAGTAGAGCGAGCAGAGCACCACCGGCGCGAACGCACAGCCCAGCCCCGACCAGGCGAAGAGCACGAACCAGAAGATGAGGCGCGCCTCGGTGAGCGCAAAGAGGATCGCCACACCGCCGATCAGCACCGTGGTCAGCTTGCCGTACAGCGAAAGCCGGCGCTGCGACAGCGCTGGACGGTAGATGCGCTGCACGATGTCACGCACCACGGTGGCCGAGGCCATGATCAGCAGTGAGTCGGCCGTCGACATGATCGCCGCCAGCACGATGACCAGAAAGACTCCTGTGAACACCGCGGGCAGCAGCGAGGAGGCGAGCTCCGGCAGCACCGACTCGGGGTCGGCGAGATTCGGGAAGAGCACCCGTCCTGCCATGCCGCTGAATACGGCACCGATGTCGAAGACGACAATGCACCCTACCGCCATCAGGCCGCCGTCGAGAATGTCCCTGCGGCTACGGGCGGCGATGAACCTTGTCAGCAGCTGCGGGGCACCGAGAAAGGCGAGGCCGATGCCGACGAAGCTCGCGGCCGAGATCACCCCCTGCAGGCTCATTCCGTAGCTGCCCATCGGCCGCAGCAGGGCCGGATCGGTGGCCTGCAGCCCCGCCATCGTCGCACTCCAGCCACCGGCGGCGGCGAAGCCGACGAAGGGCAGGACCAGCAGCCCGCAGAACATCAGCACTCCCTGCAGGAGATCGCTGTAGGCGACCGCCTTGAAGCCACCGACGGTCGTGTAATAGAGGACCACCGCGGCGCCGATCAGGACGCCGGCCGCGTAGCTTGTCCCCAAGAACGAGGCAAACACCTTGCCGGAGGCAGTCAGCTGCGCCGCCGTGTAGGCAGTGACCATGCTCACGACGATTACCAGGCTCAACCAGCGCATCACGTGGGCGGTGTCGCCGAAGCGCGCCTCCAGGTAGTCGGGCACGGTGATGGCATCGTAGCGGTCGGTCCACACCTTGAACGGCACCGCTACGAGCACCCAGCCCAGCGCCACGCCGAGGACCTCGCCGAGTACGATCCACAGCGCGTGAACACCGACGGCGTAGCCCATACCGGTGAGGCCCAGCAGCAGCCAGGCGCTCTCGCCGGTGACGTTGGAGCTGAAGGCGATCACCCAGGAGGGCAATTCCTTGTCGGCGACGTAGTAGCCCGCGACGCTGTGCGCGCCGCGCCGCGCCCACCAGCCGAGACCCAGCAGGATCAACAGGTAGGCGACGAGGACGCCGACGACGGTGGCGGATCCCACGTCAGGCGTCTCCGCGTTTACGCCGCTGGCGTAGGTAGTGCACCAGCTCGATCCCCGAGCCCAAGCCGACCGCGGCAATCAGCAGCAGCCACGCCGTCCAGGGCAGGCCGACGATCACCGGCGCACCCGTTCAGCCCGCCTGCTCGACGCGCTCGCAGGCGCGGCCCAGGCGAGCCAGCCCCTCGGCGGTTTCCTCCTCGGAGATCAGCAGGCTCGGGCCGATCCGCACGACGTGGCCGTGCAGGCCACCCAGGCCGACGAGGATCTCCTCCTCCTTGGTTGCCGCCAGCAGCGCCGCGGCCCGCTGCGGGCTCGGCCGCGTACTCTCACGGTCCTCGACGAGCTCCAGCGCCTGCATCAGGCCCATGCCGCGCACATCGCCGATCCATTCGTGACGCAGCGCCAGCTCCTCGAGCCCGGCCTGCAGCTGGCGACCCCGCGCCGCCGCGTTAGCCGGAGCGTCCTCGCGCCGCAGCACGTCGAGCGTGGCGGCGGCCGCGGCCATGCTCACCGGGTTGCCTCCGTACGTCGAGATCGTCTTGGCGGTCCACGCGTCGGCGATCTCGTCGCGGGCGATCGTGGCGCCCACCGGCTGGCCGTTGGCGATGCCCTTGGCCATCACCATGATGTCGGGCTCGACTCCCCAGTGCTCGATGCCGAACCACTTGTCGCCGGTCCGTCCGAGACCGGCCTGGACCTCGTCGCAGATGAAGACGCCGCCGTGGGCGCGGATGATCTCCGCGGCGCGCTGGAAGTACCCGGGAGGCGGCACGATGTAGCCGCCGACGCCGAGGACCGTCTCGGCGATGAAGGCCGCCGGCCTGCCGGTGGTGGTCGTCAGGATCGCTTCTTCCAGGTCGTTGGCAAACGCCTCTACACAGCTGTCATCGCACGGCGATTTGAACGGGCAGCGGTAGGGGTAGGGCGCCAGCACATGTTTGACGGGCAGGGTGCTGGCCAGCGGTCGCCATGGGGCGTGGGCGGTGATGTTGGTCGCCAGGATACTCCGGCCAGAATAGGCCAGCCGGAGTGCCATGATCTCGGTACGCCCCGTGTACATGCAGGCGAGCATCACCGCAGTCTCGACTGCCTCGGTGCCGCTGCTGGTGAAGAAGCACTTGTTCAGAGCGCCGGGCGAGATCTCGCTCAGGCGTCGCGCGACCTCGATCTGGTTCTCGCTAATATACAGGCTGGAGGTGTGCCCTAGGCGTCCGAGTTGTTCCTGCACTGCCGCATTCACATCGGGGTGGCAGTGGCCCACCGAGGTCGTGAGGATCCCGGCGAACAGGTCCAGGTACTCGACGCCGTTTACGTCCTTGACCCAGACGCCACTGCCCTCGGCCAGCACTAACGGCTCCGGATAGTAGGTACCGACGCAGGGGAATATGTATTCGCGCTGCGCTGCGCGCAGCTCTTCGGCCCTACTCATCGTCGTCCCGACTTCCGATCCGCTCATTACCATGCCTCCTCGTTCACCAGTGGGAGATCATCACGCGCTTGTGCTTGTAGGTGAAGAAGGTCCGTTCACGGCCTCCGTTCACGTCTTCCCTTCAACGTATTCGTTCTGGCCTACTCCTCCCAATACCGCTCGACGATCACTTTGTCTTCAGTGAAGAAATTGATGGCCGCTTTGCCCTGCATCTTGATGTCGCAGATCATCGAGTTGTTCATGCCGCCAAAAGGAAGGAATGGAACTGGGGCGGGAATACCCACATTCACGCCGATCATTCCGCATTCGGCCTCGAGCTTGAACTTGCGGGCGTGATAGCCGTTTTGGGTATAGATGGAGCAGGCGTTGGCGTACTGATGCTCATTGATGATCTCGATCGCCTCGTCCAGGGATTGAGCTTTGAGAATGACCACGACCGGACCGAAGATCTCGGTCTTGTGGATTTCCATACCCGGCGTGACGTCTGTAAAGACCGTAGGCCCGACGTAGTGTCCCTTCTCATATCCGGGGATGGTGATGTCGCGTCCATCCAGCGCAAGCGTAGCGCCTTCCTGAATTCCCGTTTCGATCATCTCCAGAATGAAGTCCTTGGCTTGTGCCGAGATGACCGGCCCCGTGAGCATCGCCTCGTCAGCGTACTCGGGATCGAGCGGATTAGCGGCCAGGAACTTCTTGGAGTCATTGACGAACCGGTCGGCAACGGCCTTGTACATGTCATCGCCTATGGCGACGATCGCGGAAGAAGCCATACACCTCTGCCCGGCACAGCCAAAGCAGGATGTGCTCATGTTTCGAATGAGCTCATCCAGCTGTGAACAATCGGGCATCACGACAAGGTGGTTCTTGGCGCTGCCCATCGCCTGGTATCTCTTGTTGTCGGCGGCGCACTGGGCCGCTACGACGCGGCAGGTAGCGGTCTTGCCGACGAACGAGACACCGTTGACGTCCGGATGGGTAGCTAGCGCGGTGGCAACGGTCTTGTCGCCGTTCACGAGGTTGAACACCCCTGCAGGCAGACCGGCCTGATCGATGTACTCAGTCAGCAGCTCTGTTGTCAGAGGTGTTTGCTCGGATGGTTTGAGCACGAAGGTATTGCCGGTCGCCAAGGCATATGGGATGAACCAGAAGGGCGCCATGGCCGGGAAGTTGAAAGGCGTGATCGCCGCGAACACACCGATGGGAAGATGAATGACTTCGCCGTCGATTCCAGCAGCGGAGCCGATCATCTTGTCCCCGTGCTGCAGGATCGGCATGCCGCAGGCAGCCTCGATGTTCTGAATGGTTCGTTTCATCTCCGCCCGCGCGTCGGGGAGAGACTTACCCATTTCCTCCACGAGCGTACGGCTGACCTTCTCCTCGTGCTCCATCAGAAGGTTTCTCAAGGCATACAAATACGAAACACGGCCGGCTACGGGCGTCCTGCTCCACTCAGGAAAGGCTCTTCTCGCCGCTTCGACCGCGCGGTTAGCCTCACCCGCTATGGACAACGGGACTTTCCCGATGATTCCACCGGTGCTGGGATTCTCGATATCCAGATGGCCGTCGTGTTCGGCCTCTACCCACTTGCCCGAGATGTAGTTTCCGACAACTTTGAGATCGCTCACGATCGCTCCCCTCTCAGGGTCTGACTGGGTCGTAGCAGGGTTTGTCTAAGGACTGGATCCTGCCGCAATTCCGGGCCACATCGCCGCTCTCGTCGGGACGCGCCCGATGACAGTGGCTATCTACAGTTGCATCGCCTTGAGCTCGCAGTATTCGTGTAGTCCAGCCTCCCCAAATTCTCGGCCGTTCCCAGATTCTTTGTAGCCACCAAATGGAGCCTCGTGATTTGCCTCGCCACCATTAATGGCGCATTGACCAGCTCTGATTCTCTTCGCAATGGCAATCGCTTCGTCTTGATCGCCTGCCCAGACCGCAGCAGCCAAACCATAAGGAGTATCGTTTGCGATCTCGATAGCCTCGTCGATCGTGGAATACCTTATCAGCGGTAAGACTGGCCCGAAGATCTCCTCTTGCGCAATTGTCATATCATTCGTTACTTCGGCGAACACTGTTGGTGCGACATAGTGTCCCTGCGTAAGACCCTCCGGCATATGAGTTCCGCCCGTTACCAAGCGAGCGCCCTCAGCAATTCCTTTGTTGATGTAGTCGATAACCGTCTGTTTCTGGCCTTCTGACGCCATGGGTCCTACAAAAACATCAGGGTCACTCGGATCACCAACAACCAATGACTCGGCCTTGGCTTTCGCCAAGTCGACAGCCTCGTCGTAAACCGACTCTTGAACGATCATCCTGGTTAGTGCATTACATGTTTGTCCCGTGTTAACCATGATGTCGTTGATTCCAAAGTCGATAGCTGCTTTCAAGTCTGCCTCTTCTGTGATGATGTAGGGAGACTTGCCACCCAATTCCAAAAAGACTCGTTTTACGGTAGGAGCAGCCGCATGACTGACTTGGATACCAGCGGCAGTTGACCCAGTGAAGCTGACCAAATCAACGTCAGGGTGGCTGCTGAGTCGGGGGCCAATGTCTTTGCCGCTCCCGTGGACTATATTGAAAACACCCGCCGGCAATCCGACCGCGTCGCACATCTCTGCAAAGATGAACAGATGGCTAGGCGTTTGGCTGGCTGCTTTCACAACCATTGTGCAGCCAGCGGCGATAGCGGGAGCAACCTTGCCGATCATTTGCCAGATCGGATAATTCCAGGGGTTGATCATTGCGCAGACGCCAATTGGCTCCTTGATGACGATCGAATTACCAACTTGCTCTTCGGCCTCCATCTGCTTTGCCTTGTCGGCGAAGGAGTTACAGATGATTTCCAGGGGATCTACCTGGAAGGCCGCAGCGTGCTGGATAGGCATTCCCAATTCATCGAGAATGGTCTGCGTCAAATCGGCATTGCGCTTCTCAGATTCGGCAGCCAATTGTCGCAAAAAAGATTCTCTTTCGGCAGCGGAAGTTCGTGACCAGGTCGGGAATGCTCCCTTCGCAGCGGCTACGGCCGCATCAACATCTTCAACATTTCCCAGTGGTACTTGCGCAGAGATTGCGCCAGTAGCCGGGTTTGTCACATCACCTGTGCCTTGCCCCGCAGGATCTACCCATTGCCCGTTAATATAGAACTTATCGTAGGTTCTCATTGTAGGACTCCCTGCGCCGATAGGGGGAAGCATCAAACCAGAGCGATCCACGCAGATCGCTGGGTTCTCAGCTTTTCAAGCCGGTGCGTTTTTTGAAGATATTGAGACAGTTGATTTCAATGTCAAGGACCTCGGCAATACGGAATTTTGCATCGATACCTTTAGCCGCTCCCGGAACTGCATTCACTCGCCCTAGATCCAGATCGTCTCGTACCTCACTCATCACAACGGGATCGGCAATATCGAGAACCGATATCCCCAGCTTGCTGGCTACGTGCTCTTTGGCTTGTTTGATTCTCATGCCTTGGGACACCTGCATGCGAGCAACAAGATCTCCTGCGGCCCGCATTCCGCCGATGCCCGCGGCAACGCCGTGCGCCACGGCCATGCCAAAGGGATCGCCCACGCCTATCTACAACCCGTCCAGACGGGTTATGTCCACCAGTGCTTTGGAAGATCGGGTCAGAGCGTCAACTGGCACGGACAAGGCCAGGGGCACGCCGCCGACCCCCATGCCCACACATGCATGTACAGGAATTTGGGCGATACGCGTGCATGCGGCCACAAAGGTAACCGAACGGGCCAGGTTCCACGGTAGAGACCTGTTGCTGACGATGTTGATAGCTGGTCCGAATATGGTGACCCCTGCTTTTTGCGCCAGCTCGAGTTGCTTGTGCGGGTACAACCCGGCTAAGCGGACATCGTCGTAGTACAGGTCCGCGTGCATTCCGAGCACGAACTCCGAGGCCATGCCCATCTGTACGCACATGTCGGGGTACTTCTTCTTCAATATCTCAATCGCCGTCAGCGTGGCGTAGAATTCCGCATCTCCCGCCGCTCCGGTCGTATCGAAGTTAATGCCGTCGGCCCCTGCTTCGTACATTCGGCTGGCCACATAGACCATATCGGCAACGGCATAGTCGATCTGTTCTTCGTAGGAGGCTCGGGCTTCCGCTATCTTGCCCTCTGGCAACAGATTGGCGGGATTTGGACTCGGCCCGTCGGGCTGGCTGTACAGGCCCAGGTTTGGCATCGCTCCGTAGAAGAGGGGCGGAATTGTTATCAAAAGGGCTTGTTCAAGAATGGGCTGTTCGAATACGACGATCGGCTTTACAGGTTTGAAGCTGTAGTCGATATGCGCCAGCTCCAGCATGTCAGAACCCAAAAGGCGCTCATAGATCTGGAGCGATTGGATCTTGCTTACGGAAACATTGCAGCGTTTGAACTTCGTGGTAGCGCTATCGTAGCTCAGTACGACTTCATTCCCTCGTTGCACGCCAACACTTCTGTCGGGGCATTTGTATATATCGAGCAAGTACGCGACTTCATCATCGGTCATGGGCTCGACATCTGCCCTTTCGGCGGCATCACTCGTTCCGTCTTCGATGTCCTTACGGATCTCCGCTTCGGTCATCTCGAGACGGAAGCCATCTCCCATTCGAGTAGTGTATTTCATCAAAATGACCTCTCATTGACAGGAAATCGCACTGTTCGATCAACGCACTTCTGGCGGTGTGGAGGCGTGCGCGCGAGACTGACGTGAAGGAACACCTTATTCACCGCGAGGACGCTAGCTGAAAAGGGCTGAGGGCGTCAAGCTGAGCGCGGGACACCTGGATGTCGTGCTCTGCCTTCTCTCATCCCAGGCCGGGATACCTGTCGAGAATGATCCTGCGATCTTCCTCTGGCAACTCGGCAAGGGGTGTAGGCCGATCCTGGGGTCGGATGCCCTTCTGATTGAGCCGGTTCATCAGGCTCCAGTTTCGAGTGAGCTCCTGAGGTTCCTGGGCCGGGAGATCGTACCGGGTGAAATCGATCACCTCTTCGGGCTGATCCCGTCGCCAGTCTCTGAGCAGGGCCAGGCGAAACTGTTTGTTCATGAACCAGCGGATCTCGAGGTTGGCGTCCGATCCGCCGATTCCCGTGCCTCTCTGCCGGAACCGGTAGTTGATATCGTCGTTGGTTCGGTGTTCGTTCCTCCAGATCTGACCGAAATCTCCCAGCGTCAAGCACTCGGCCGACGGCCAGCGCTCCCGGATGGCACGCACCCAGGCGGTCAGGATCTCCAGGTGACCGACTTGTGGGACCAGCGAGAGCTCCCAGCAGTTGGTTACCCAGGCCCATCGATTGAGATCGAATCCGGTGTCGAAGTGGGCGGCAGTAGTGGCCAGCATCTGCCGCAGTCCTGTTTCCGGCCCGAACTGCCCGATGGTCTCGATCGGCCCGACCCCCATTCGGCTGTACTGCCTCCTCTTCCTGCTCTCCTCGCCGCCGGGCCGGCGAGCGGCAAGGAAGTCCATAGTCCAACCATCCAGATTGACGCAGTCGATATGATCACCGCGGGACTGAGCAGGCTTGCAGAAGTGCTCTCTGGAGGGATAGTAGGGATAGCAGATCGACCCTTCCCCATCCTGATTGTCCACCGCATACTGGCTCCAAATGTTGCCTTGGCAGACATGGATGCCCTCTTCCTCCGCTAGGTACTGCTGATTGTCGCCGGCCAGGAATCCGGCGATCAGGCTTTTCGGACGGAATCCGCCCCCCATGATCTCGGACACTCGCGCCAGCCCTTCGTGCAGATCCCGATTGACCTGCTCCCGCGTGTTGTAGGCGTTGGCGAAGAAGGCTCCCGGGATGAAGGTGACATCGTCGCCATACCGGTCGTGGAATTCCGGAACGAGCCGGCGCAACGTCGCGTAGCGTTCGCGCGCGTCGTGTAGAGCCCTCCAGCTGAAAGCCCAGGTCATCGGTGCTCCAGGCCAGCCTTCGGCAAGGGCCTGACGCAGGGCCTGGACGTTTTCGGGGGTGTGCCGATCGTACTCGTCGAATCCCTCGTTTTGGGTTCGGGTAACCTCGATCTGGTTGACCCGGATGACCGAGTTGAAGGTCAAGAAACGACGACCCGCGAGGCCGTTCTTCGAGACCTCTTCCTGGTTCGCCGGTTCATTGACTCCCCAGCCTGCGTCGGTCGCAAGACCGAGGAGGGGCGCGCCAGCGATGCCTCGCATGAAATCCCGTCTTCGCATTTGTGGTCCTCCGATGCGCTGTGCGGCTGGAGCGTGCGCGGACTCAGTGGAACATTCGCGGGATGGTTTCGTTCCACTCGCGCTGCCGCAGGAGATCGTCATCCTTGAACAGGTAGCGGGTAACCGTCACGTAGAAATTCGTCTCGTCCGAGCGCACGTCGAGTGTCGAGCACAGCTTCAGCTTCCGGT
>JAUWTE010000525.1 GCA_030609765.1 Acidobacteriota bacterium | reverse complement strand
CCACAGCCACGCCCGAGAGTGTGCCAGCCGATCCTGGCAGCACCGTGCGGCCGGTTTCGCTGGATGATATGGACCCGCAGGAGCTCGAGTCCTGGCTCGATGCCGCGCTCACTTCGCGCGGCATGGTGCCGGCGGATCAGATTACTGCCCAGCCCGTTGCCCAGCCTGCTTCCGACACCCTGTCGCCAGCACAGATCCAGCAGGTCAACTCGCTCATGGCCGATCGGTTCATCGAGCGTGACAATGAAGAGCGCTATATGTTCGGCAGCATGCTCGCCGTCAGTGAGGCACGCCAGCGCGAGGAGTTCAACGCAACCATCACGAGCCTCTACGAAAGCCTCGAGGCCGAGCGCGAGGACGCGCTCTACATGCTGGTCAGTGAGCTCGGCCTCTTGCAGCTCGACACCGATCAGCGCATGCAGCGCACCGACTCGCAGATCGACTACCTGATGAATCAGGTCAACTCCCAGCCCGAAACAGTGGAGCGCGAAGAGCGCAACTGATGAGGTCCACCATGAGAATCAAAAGGCATCGCTCCCCGGCTATTGCCTCCTCACTGAAGGTACGCCCATTCGGACTGCAGGGCGTCATCGTCCTGACCGTTGGTCTTGCGCTGATAGCAACCGTGACGCTCGTAGCGGCCCAGGCCCCGGAAAAGCAGCCGCCCAATGTCAGGGCGGCGAAGGAACTAGAGTTCCTCGAGGGCTTGCTGGTCGAAAACATCCAGGAAGCCATCCAGACCGCCATTCAGCAGGTCAACGAGACGCCCGCTGAGCTCGAGCCTGATCCGGAGGTTGGTGAGGCCACCGTCGAGATCACCTACATGTTCCGCTCCAGTGGTGGGACCGTGGCGCGAGGAATGCTTCTCGAGGACTACGGCGTCATCTTTACCGTCCAAGTTCCCACCATCGGAACTGTCCCGGCGGCGCGCTACTACTCCGTCGGCGGTGACATGATGCCGTTTGCGGTCATCGGACCCGACTCCGTGCTGGCCCACAGCATGGCCACCGAGATTCAGGTGCGCACCCGCATGTCGATGCTCGAGCGCGAGATCGCCGAGCTCAGCCGGCAGCTCCAGGAGATCTTGGCCGAGGAACCGAATGAAGAAACCGAAGAGCTAGCGCGAACGATCGCCGAGCTGCGAACAGTGTACGCCACGTTCTCGGCCAAGAAGGAAGAGGAAGTCCGTAAGCGCGGCAAGGCCCAGGCAGAGATTGCCGAGGGCCAGCGCGAGGTGAGGGTGGCTGGGCCGGGTTGGGGAGGTGCTGAACGCGGCTTCGTCGCCGCCTACGATCCGGGAGCACAGGCGCGTGCCCGCAAGGAGGCCGAGAAGCGTAGGGTCGATATTGAGGATGCCGTCGTCGACGCGGTCGTCGGCACGCTAGCCCAATACGGCCACGTCATCCACGGTCTCGAGGCCAGCGATCGTCTGGCGGTGGTGTTGTTCCCGACCTCGTATTTGAACCCGCTGCAGCGCTGGATGCGCGCCACGTCGCGGGCCGAGGAGTTCGTCATCAGCGTTTCCTACGGCGACCTCATTGAGCTCGACGGGGGCCTGATTACGTTCGAGGAGTTCGGCGACCGGGCACGTCTCGAGACTCGCCTCGCTGGTGCGCGCTCGCGCAACGGCCAGGAGTAGGGCTCACCGGGCAGGCATCATTTAGCCCGACCGGGTCGAAAGGCGTCGGCAGAGGCTCAGTCGTCGAGCGGCTTCAGCTCTGCCACGGGCGGCCCGTCGTCGATTTCACGATATCCCACCACCTGAGCCACGACAGGGAGCCAGTCGATCCGACTGCAGGCGGTGATGTCGTTGGACAACCCCTTCTCCACCAGGCTCTGGCCATGAGCGCCGGCGAAGAAGCCCTCACGGACGCCCTCCGGCGTGAGCTCGGCCGGCCAGTGCTCGCCCAGGTGCTCGGCGCGATTGACCCAGTCGTAACCACGCCCGGCGAGTCCCTGTGCCAGCAGAGCCGCCCCGAGCCAATCTTCCTCGGTGCCTCCGGGTCGACCCGTCAAACCGGCTGCGAGCGCGTAGACCGGATGTCCGGCGGCACTGGCCAACCTCGCCGCCGCCTCAACCACCGCAGTCGCATTGACGGGACCACCAACCAGGACAGCGTGGGCGCCACGGAGCTGGCCCAGCCGAGCCGCCCCCGTCGTCGAGGTGAAGGCGATCTGACGCCCCTCGACGCCGAGTCCGAGCACTTCCTCAGGTGAGTTGCCCGCGTCGAACCCTTCGGGCGGGAAGCCCTCGCGCTCGCCGATCAACAAGACGTCGCCGATCTGCTCCTTGACCCGTCGCGCCTGCTCCACGTGAGTGGCGACGAAGATCGTGCCGGCACCCGCAGAGGTCAACGCCGTAATCGTCGCTGAGGCCCGCAATGCGTCGACCATCAGCGCAACGGCGCCAGCCTCAACCGCTTCCTGGCACCCCTCGGCTCCGGCAACGACTCGAACGGTTCCTGGGCCCGCAAGTGTCGTATCCTTTTCGGGCTTCACATGGGCTTCCCCAGCTTCTCTCTGATGATCCTGTCCACTAGCAGGCATTCTTCGCTCTTCTTTCAATCGGGGGCGTACAGACGTAGGCCCGGGATGTCTCGGAAATCACGTACATTGAGGGTCCAGACCTCGGCCCCCATTAGCAGGGCGCTTGCAGCAATG
>JAUWTE010000091.1 GCA_030609765.1 Acidobacteriota bacterium | reverse complement strand
TACGTAACGAAGCCCTTCAGCGTCAAGGAGCTCATTGCTCGCATCCATTCCGTTCTCCGGCGTGTCGATGTCCGTCCGCGGGAGGCTCCGACACGCATCGAGCGTGGCGATCTCGTCATCGACGATGATCGCCATGAGGTGTTGCTGGGCGGTGAGCCGGTGGACCTGACCTTGGCCGAATACCGGCTATTGCACGCGCTCGCTGCCAACCCGGGACGCGTCTTCACCCGCGAGCAGCTCATCGGTCGGATCACCGCCGGTGGTTACGTGATCGCGGAGCGCAACGTCGACGTTCACGTTGCCGCCATTCGAAGGAAGATGAAAGAGGTCGCCGAGCTGATCGTCACCGTGCGGGGCATCGGCTACAAATTCAAGGACTAGCAGGCCCTGGGAGCGCCACGTGCTTCGTTCGCGATTCTTCTGGAAGCTCTACATCACCTACGCCGCACTCGTGCTCATCACCTCGGCAATCATCGGGGTGGCGGTGCAGCAGCAGCTCCGCTCCGCCCTGATCGATGATGTGGAGGCCGACCTGCGGAACATGGCTCTGCTCCTCGATCCCCATGCCGCCGAGGCATTCAGGGATGAGGCCGCGGGAGACATCCAGAGCCAGGTCCAGATTCTCGGGCGTGAGACGGGAGCGCGCATTACCCTCATCCTGCCGGCGGGCGAAGTCCTCGCAGACTCGGTTCAGGAACCGGCGGGAATGGAGAATCATGGTGATCGCCCTGAGATCATTGCAGCACTGACGGACCCATTCGGCGTCTCGCGCCGATTCAGCGGCACCCTGCGGGAGTCTCTACTTTACATAGCTCGGGCCGTTCGGGATGCCGACGAGGTGATCGGCGTGGTGCGGGTATCTATTCCTCTCTCGGATGTCGATGCCCGGTTATCAGCGCTTCGGGCCACAGTTCTCTTCGGGGCCGGAGTCGGCGTCTTGGTGGCGTTGGCTATTGGCCTCCTCGTCGCTCATCGGATTACCTCACCTATCAGCGAGATGACCGAGGTTGCCGAGGCGCTCGGCGAGGGTGACTACAGTCGGCGCGTCGAGTCACGGCCGGGCGACGAGATCGGTGTCCTCGGGGATACGATGAACCGGTTGGCCGATGAGCTCACGCGTCGAATCGCCGGCCTCGGGCACGAGCGCGCCCAGCTCGAGGCCATGGTCGCCGGAATGCAGGAGGGAGTTCTGGCCGTCGATCATGAGGGCCGGGTCGTTTTCTGCAATCAGGCGGTTCGACGACTGCTCGACGTGGATGACGAGATCATCGAGGGCCAGACGCTTCTCGACCTTGCTCCGGTGCCCGAGCTTCATGAGCTCCTCACCGCGGCCGATGAGCAGCAAACGCCCGGACGACGGGAGCTGACCGTGCGCGGGCGGGCCGGAGACATCGTGATGGACGCCCGAGCCACGCCGTTCGAGGCAGACGAGGAAGGGGGCGTCGTCGTGGTGCTCTACGACATCACCAACCTGAGGCGCCTGCAGCAGATCCGCACGGATTTCGTGGCCAATGTGTCTCATGAGCTCAAGACTCCTCTCACATCGATCAAAGGCTATGTGGAAACTCTCCTCTCGGGTGCCATTCACGATGACGAAAACAACATGCGGTTTCTGGGCAAGATCGAGAACCAGGTCAACCGGCTGACGAATCTGGTCAGCGACCTTCTGAGCCTGGCGCAGATCGAGTCTCCGGCGGAGGCAATCTCGCTCACGCCGATTGATTGGGTCCCGCTGATCAGTGAGACCGTGCAGCGGCACGAGCCGGGGATTGCCGCCAAGCGGCTGGATCTCTCCCTCGAGTTGCCCGACCACCCGGTTCGTATCCAAGGAGACGATGAGGCGCTGACCCAGATTCTCGACAACCTTCTCGACAACGCCATCAAGTACACACCGGAGGGTGGGTCGATCAGTGTGCGGTTATCCCAGCGGAAATCAGGCGCGGTGCTGGAAATAGAGGACAGCGGGATCGGCATCCCCAAGGGGGACTTCGAGCGCATCTTCGAGCGCTTCTACCGGGTCGACAAGGCCCGTTCACGCGAGCTGGGTGGGACGGGTCTCGGCCTCTCGATCGTCTAGCATCTCGTGCGGGGACTTCGCGGCGAGATTCGAGTCGAGAGTCGGGTCGCGCGCGGTTCCCTTTTCACGGTTCTGCTGCCACTGGCGGCCTGAGCTGGCCTTCACGGGGTCGCGGCCTCCTTGCTTTCATTCTCAATTCACTCGCCCTTCATCCGATCTTTACAGATCGCCCCTAGCCTTCCGGCCATGCAGCATCAGTAGTGTTCCCAAAGTGACACACAGTCATCGCGAGTCATTGCGCCCGCGCAGCCGCGACCCGTTGAGAAACCCGGGCTGGAAGTGGATGATGCGTTCTCCCATTCAGAGGAGTGAGTTGTGAGGAGAGTAGCTAACTTAGTCCGAACATCTCAGAAGTTCGGGCTGGCAGTCGTGATCGTCGCGATGCTAATGCTCGCGGGGCCGGCCTGGGCGCAGAGCAGCGGCCCAACCACGCCGGAAAAGCAGAGCCTCAGGGTAAGCGCTCAGGAAGCTGCAGAGGCTCTCGTCACGGATCAACTCACGAATCTCGAGGAAGGCGAGCAGGCTGGAGCGACGACCGAGGCCACCCAGGAGGAAGAAGAGGACCCGAATGGCGTCCGTGTTTTCTGGAGCGACGGTTTGCGGATGGAAACCAACGACGGCAGGTTCCAGGTCCGTCTCGGTGGCCGTATCCAGTACGACTGGGATTTCTTCGGCGACGATTCCGAAGTCGAGGACCTTGTCCCCGGACGCATCGAGGACGGCACCGAGTTCCGTCGCGCCCAGATTTTCGTTAGCGGCTACATGTACGAGAAGGTCGAGTTCAAGGCTCAGTGGGATATCGCGAGGAACATCATCAAAGACCTCTACTTCGGCTACCGCCACCCCCACTATGGCGTTCGCTTCGGTCACGTCAAGGAGCCCTTCGGCCTCGAGGAGCTGACCAGCGACAAGTACATCACCTTAATCGAAAGAGCATTGCCGACGATCTTCGACTCGTCGCGGAACTCGGGCTTTCTCCTGCACGGCAATTGGGACAAATACGGCTACGGCGTCGGGGTCTTCAGGGACACCGATAGCTGCGGCGTCGGCCAGAATATCCCTGTGGACCCGGAAACCGAGATCGGGCGTCTCTCCTGTTACAACTTCACCGGCCGCGTCTACGGCACGCCTGTGAAGTCGGACGACGGCCGCAAGCTCCTTCACCTCGCAATCGCCCTCAGACGTGGGCCCCGCGAGCCCTCGATTCCGTCGAGCTTCCGACAGCGTCCCGAGACCCACCTCGCGCCCTACTTCATCAGCACGGGCAAGCTACCGCTCGAGACTTCGACGCTTGCCAGCATCGAGGGAGCATTCGTCTACGACTCCTTCTCGTTACAGGGCGAGTACAAGCCCGCCTGGATGACCACCGAGGACGGCAGCAACCCGAGCTACATGGGCTGGTACCTCTACGGCAGCTATTGGATCACAGGGGAACATCGCGCCTATCGCAATGGTGTTTTCCGGCGTGTTTCGGTCAACCGCAATTTCCTAGAGGGCGGCCCCGGTGGGTGGGAGGTGGCAGCTCGCTACTCGATGCTCGACCTCGGGTCTGATGCAAAACCATTAGACTCGGCGATTCCGGGGAATCGACTCGACGACATCACGATCGGGGTCAACTGGCACTGGAACAAGATGACGCGGATGATGTTCAACGTCGTCCACGCTACGCTCGACCAAGAAGCGACGATCTGGACGTTCAGCTGGCGGGGCCAGGTCGAATTCTAGCGGGCCTGGCAGGCAGACAGAGCGCGGAGCATGGTCAGGCCAGGCCGGCGCGCTGGTAGAGCTTAATCGCCTGCTGCTCGGCCTCTTCCCGCACCTCATCCTCGTCCCACAACGTCAGGCGTCCCGCTTCCACCACCTGGCGGCCTGCGAGCCAAACATCGCGGATATCTGCGGAGTGGGTGCTGTAAACGAGGGTTGAGACTAGGTCGTGCCGCGGTGTGGTGTGAAGCCGCTGCAGATCGATGACCACCACGTTGGCCCACGCGCCCGGCACGAGAGCTCCCATCTCGTTCTCCCAACCCAGGGCCCTGGCGCCGCCGCGAGTGGCCAGATCCAGGGCCGTGCTGGCCGGTATAGTTTCGGGGCCCCCGCCGGCCTTGTGGAGTAGTGCAGCGAGTCGCATTTCGCGGAAGATATCGAGGGCGTTGTTGCACGGCGCGCCGTCGGCGCCGAGGCTGACCGCCACGCCCTCCTCCAGGAACCTGGGCACCGGCGCCACCCCGGAGCCCAGCTTGCAGTTGCTGCCGGGGCAGTGCAGCACGTGCGTGCCGGTGCGCGCCAGCACGTCGATCTCCGCCTCGTTCACCCAAATGCAGTGAGCGATCCCCACATGGCTGCCGGTGCATCCCACCGCATCGAGGTAGGCGACGTTACGCCGGCTGGTGCGCTCCTCCACGAGTGCTACTTCCTCGCGATTCTCGGAGGCGTGTGTGTGAACGCGAAGGCCGAGCTCTGTGGCAAGCTTGCCGACCTGGCGCAGACAGTCATCGGTGCAGGAAACGGCGAAACGCGGTGCGAGGCAGTACTTCAGCCTGCCCCCGGCGGCGCCGTGCCAAGCCTCGGCGAGATCGACCGTCTCCCGCAACGCCACGTCGGTGGGCTCCACGAGGCCGGCGGGTGAAGTCTCCGGATCGTCCATCAAGCACTTCCCCGCAACCGCGAACATGCCTGATTCCGCGATCACCTCCAGGGCAGCCTCGGTGTGGTGCACCGTCTCCATCGTCTGCACGGCGGTTGTGCCGCTGCGCAGGAGCTCGGCGATGGCGAGCCGGGCGCTGGCGCGCATGGAGTCGGGATCATGGGCGGCTTCCAGCGGCCAGACGCGCTGGCGCAGCCAGTCGAGCAGTGGCAGATCGTCGGCGGCGCCCCGAAACAGGGTTTGGCACAGATGCACGTGGCTCTGTATGAGGCCAGGGAGAACAGCACAATCGCTGGCATCGACCACTGTCGGGGGGCCGGCCTCGGGAGGTGCGGCTCCCGGCACGGCAAGCGGCAGCGTATCACTCGATTCGACCACGCCCACGGCGACGATGCGCTCACCCTCGATGAGCAGGTCGCCAGGCTCGCCTCGCAGGCGACCGCCCTCATCCGGGAGCAGCAGAGTGCCGCCTCGAATCAGTGTTCTGCTCATGTCGATCGCGAAGGAGCGGATGGAGGAGGAGGCGATGCGTTGAGCTGCCGGGCTAACCTCCCTGCTCTTTCAGCCATGTCTCCATATAGCCGACGAAACGAGAGATTTCGGTACGCAGATCGGAGACCGAGGCAATATTCCTGAGCTCCACCGGCCTGCTGTAGATCTGTTCGAGGGTGCTGTAGTCGATGAGCTTGACGATACCCTTCAGTGAGCGCGGCTCAGTCTCCCTGAGATCGTCCACCTGGATCTCCAGCACGTAGTCCGCAATCTCGGGTCGTGGCACCACCGCGAAGGCTCTGGAGTGTGCCAGCGCAATACCGAATTGCCGGCGTACCTCATTGAGCTCGGCCGACGTCTCGGCGACCAAGCCCGCTCCGGTCGAGCCCGTGCCGCGCGGGAGTGCACCCGATTCTGTTGACACAGCCCCGCGGGTGCTGGCGTCGGCTCCCGCGCTCGCGGAGGCTATATCTTCCGTTGGGGGACCCATGAAAGCATCGCGGGCCGAGAGAGCCTCGAGGTCGAGGCCGCCGATGACCACTCGGGGGGCCTGCATGCGCTGCTGAAAGTCGTCCGGGGGGTCCTGCTGTTGCTCGAGCCCGACAAAGGCCTGGCTCATGTCGTAGCCGGACTGTGCCGCGAGGATCGCCTGCTCCCAGGAATCGTCGAACTTGCCCTGGTCGTAGGCAACCCTGCAGGCCATCATGTGGGCTTCCCCGTAGCCAGGAGAGAGGTCGGCGGCAGCCAGGAAGTAGTCGAATGCATCCTCGAACTTCTGCATTTGGGCCGATGCCATGCCGGCGTAGAAATGGGCGGCAGGGTAGCCTGGTTCCATCTCAATAGCCTTCTTGATCTCACGGAGAGCAAGCTCGAGGTTGCCTTTCTCGAGCTCGTCGACCCCCTTCTGGAGGATTTCCGGTACCGTCTCCTGCCCTATGGCCGTGACTGGCGCAAACGTGACTACCGCGAGTGCTAGTAACAGAACGGCAAACGGCGAAATGAACCCCCGAAGTGTTCGATTCTGCGACATGATGAAACCTCCCACGCCCGTATGGTCTCGAGGGTCGAGCGGATCGCATTGTGAGAAGCGCGAACTCATCTGTGGGAGCGCGCTGGATGCTCGAGATGGCGCTGCACTGTGTGAGAACAGTTGGTCATTTGCATGGGCCGAAACCCATGTATCACAGTATCTCGCCTCACTATCCCGCGTCCAGGACGCGTATCCGCGTCGCGGCTGATGGCGAGTCGCCTGCTGGACGAGAGAACTTCCACGATGACGCCCTCTCCCGACTTGGCCCGAGTTCACCAGCGATGCTATCCTTGCGAGGTACGGGAGCCGTTCGGCACCCCGTTTGCGCCCTTAGCTCAACTGGATAGAGCGTCTGGCTACGGACCAGGAGGCTGGGGGTTCGAGTCCTCCAGGGCGCACTCTTCTCTTTTGATCCTTGTTTCGGCACCGACCTCCTGCGCCGACCTCTTGCTCTCCCTCAGCTACCCCGATCCGATTTCGTCCGGGTTCCCTGGATTGATCTCACCCGCATCTCCAGAATCTCACAGGCCAAAACTTGACTGACGCCGAAGGCTGGATGGACCTCGCCATCGAGGAGGCACGCGCCGCGGCATCCGTTGGTGAAGTACCCGTAGGGGCCATCGTGCTGCGCGACGGCGTCGTGCTGGGAAAGGGCCGCAACACCACCGAGGAGGCCGATGACCCCAGCGGCCACGCCGAGGTGAACGCCTTGCGTGCTGCAGCCCAGGTTGATGGAGATTGGCGCCTCGAAGGCACGACCTTGGTGGTTACCCTGGAACCCTGCACGATGTGCGTCGGCGCCATAGCACTGGCTCGGGTCGAGCACCTGATCTACGGCGCTCGGGATCCGCGCCTGGGCGCTTGTGGGTCGATCCTCGACCTGACGGATACCGGAATCGCTCCACACCTACGCGAGGTCGAGGGCGGCGTTCGCGAGTCAGAGTGCGGGGAAATGCTGCGGGAGTTCTTCCGATCGCTACGCTAGCCCGAATTTCTCAACGGGTCGTGAAGCGAGCGAGTGCAAGGCTCGCGTGCCATCGTGTCAGCGCAGCCGCGATCCGTCGAGATTTCCGGGCTATCCCTGTCCGTTCTCCTCGGGGGAGATGAACTCGCCACTGTGCAGGATCAAATCGTCGAGGGTGCCCGCTTCCCGGTCGGGACCGAAAGAAACCATCGTGTAGTCCTCGCCGTCCTCGGAGAAATAGGTGAAACGATTGCCCCAGGCGTCCTCGACATCGGTGTCCTCGGCGAGGTAGTCAGGCACCATCACCTCGCGGGCCTGCGGCCCTTCACCGACGGGATAGCTGCCGTGATCCTCGTAGTAGCTGGCCAGGGCGATGGCGAGATCGTTCATCAGCACCATGCTTCGAGAGATGTACTCGAGGTCCTCGATGAAGTAGACCTGGCCTTTGTGCTCGACCCCCTCGAGCAACCAACCCGCTTCGTCGGCAGCGAAAAGAAAGTCAACGATCTCGCCGTTGAACTCTGTCTGTGCACTGGCACGTTGTTCTTCGACAGTCACGGAGATGACTATGGGGTCGGCCTCGGGGAATTGTTGCAGAATGAGCCCGCGGGCCTGGTCGGCTGTCAGATCGAGTGGCTCAGAACCACAGCCCACACCTGCAATCGACGCGAGCAACGCCACCGCAACCAGTAGCCGTACGACCGGCCCTTTCCGCTCACCCATCTCTCATACCTCCTCTGACGATCGACTCCGGCGCACACCGGATCACTGCAACGTACCGCACGAGGAATGACGATATCATGCGTGAGCCTGAGTACACTGCCCAGATTTCTAGCCTGGAACTCTCAACGGCTCGCGGCTGCGCGATCCAATTCTTCGGATTTCTTGTTCGTATGTGGGACGTTTTGTCCCGAGATCGAACATGCTGGGCCCGCCCGATTCAGTAAACCATGTTTATGGCTTTAGAAACGCTGGGCTTCAGTCCTCACAGAACCCCTTGATTGCCCCAAAACCCCGCCTTTTCGCCATTTCCTGGCCCTTGTGTGCGGTGGCACGGGGTTTGCTCTAGTAATAACTGCGATCCAGTTTTGTCACCGAAGATTCGAGACCACAGAATGGACATCAAACGCGAAGCCAAGAGCAAGACGCTCAAACGCATTCTCTACGGAGGGGGCTCGCTGGCAGCTCTGGTGCTGATCACCCTCTTTCTTTCAGGCCTGGAACGAGCCGCTCCTACGGTAGATCGGGCCACCCTCTGGATGGATACCGTGAAGCGAGGTGAGTTGCTGCTCGAGCGCCGCGGTCCCGGCACCCTGGTGCCGGAGGAGATCCGCGCGATTACGGCGCGGACGGCCGGCCGCGTCGAGGAGGTCATTCTCCTGCCTGGCGCCTTCGTTCAGCCCGATACCGTGATCTTGCGGCTCAGCGATCCGGACGTCGAGCTGGCGGCGCGCAACGCCGAGTGGGACCTGCGCTCCGCCGAGGCCTACTACCGTGACCTCGAAGTCCGACTCGAGACGCAGCGCCTGCAGCAGCGGGCCACGGCTGCTCAGGTCCAGGCCGAGTTCAGCATTCAGACGTTGACCGCCGAGCGCGATCAGCAGCTTTTCGACGAGGAGCTGATCTCCAATCTGGCGCTGCGACTTTCGATCACTCGTGCCGAGCAAGCGGCCACCCGGCATGAGATCGAGCAGGAACGGCTGCGCATTATCGATATCTCGATCCAGGAACAGCTTGGCGTTCAGCAGACGCAGATCGATCAGCTCCGGGCGCGCCGCGTGCTGGCGCTATCCGACCTCGAGGCCCTCTACGTGAAAGCTGACATCCCCGGCGTTCTTCAGGAAATGCCAATGGAGGTGGGCCAGTCGGTGGCCCCTGGCACCGTCCTTGCGCGCGTGGTGCAGCCTGACAAGCTGAAGGCAGAGCTGCGCATCCCGGAAGTCCAGGCCAAAGATATCAGCATCGGTCAACGAGCTATCGTCGACACGCGCACCGCCGAGATTCCGGGCATCGTGACGCGCATCGACCCGGCGGCGCAACAGGGCACGGTGACCGTCGACGTCAGGTTACTACTCGATCAAATGCCGAACGGCAAGCTCCCAGATGGAGCGCGACCGCAGCTCAGTGTCGACGGCACGGTCGAGATCACGCGCCTACCCGATGTGCTGTACGTGGGAAAGCCGGCCTTCGGCCAGTCGAACAGCACGGTAGGGCTTTTCAGGGTGGTTGACGATGGCGAGTACGCTGTGCGGGTGAACGTGCAGCTCGGTCTCGGCTC
>JAUWTE010000243.1 GCA_030609765.1 Acidobacteriota bacterium | reverse complement strand
TCCGACATCATCCCGGCGGCCATGGCTTGTGGCGAGCGCGCCGGGCTCAACGGCAAGGAGTTGATTGTCGGCATCATTATCGGGCACGAGTTCGAGATGCGGCTGTGCGAGGCCGCCATCCCAGGTATCCGCGAGCGCGGTTGGCACCATGCCACCCTCACGGCGTTCGTTTCGCCGATCGTCGCTGGCCGGATGTTGGGGCTATCGTGGGAGCAGATCCAGCACGCCATCGGCATCTCGGCCTCGCGCCACTGCACCCTGGGTGCGGTGACCGCCGGCAAGCTGACGATGATGAAAAACACCGTCGACCCGATGGCGACTCAGTCGGGCGTGCTGGCGGCACTACTGGCCGAGAAGGGGTACTCCGGCCCCGAGCATGTGATTGACGGCAAGGAAGGGCTGGTGCATTGCTACGGCCCTGAGTGGAAGCTCGAGATTCTCACCGATGGCCTGGGCGAATCCTGGCGCATCGAGCGTTGCGGCATGAAGGCCTTCCCGACCGAGGCGCTGACCCACACGCCGATCTCGGCGGTGCTCGACCTGATGGCCCAAAACGACCTCGAAGCGGAACAGGTGGAGAAGGTGCTCATCAAGTCGCTGGCGCGAGCCGCGGATATTCTCGCCGACCCCAGCAAGTACGACCCGCGCAGCAAAGAAACCGCCGATCACAGCTTGCCCTACGTCATCGCCGCGGCGCTGGCCGACAAGCAGGTCACCCCCAAGCAGTTCGAGCAAGAGAAGATCATGGAGCCGCGCATCCGCGAGCAGCTCAACAAGGTCGTGGTGGTTGCCGACCCCGAGATCGAGGCGGTCTTCCCCGAGCTGCAGCGCGTGATTGTCACGATCACAACGACGGACGGCCGCGAGCTCACCAAACAGCTCGACTTTCCCAAGGGCGACCCGCGCAATCCGCTCACCGACGCGGAAATCGAGGAGAAGTTCGATGCGCTCGCCAGCCCGAGCTTCAGCGAGGAGGCGCGTCAGCGCGTCAAGGACGCCGTTTGGAATCTCGAGAGTGCCGAGAGCATCTCGGGCCTGATGGACTTGTGCCGGGCTGACAAGTAGCTGGTCGCGAGAGAGGATCTTGGCAGAAGGCCATGACTGCCGCTGGTGGCAATGGCCGAATGAAAGGAGTTGGCCGCATGGGTCAAACGGTCATCGAAAAGATTGCCCAGGGCCACATGACGGAGGGCCCTGATCGCCCGCTGCGCGCCGGCGATGTTGTATCCCTGAAACCGCGGCACGTGATGACGCACGACAACACCGCCGCGGTCATGAAGAAGTTTCGCGCCATAGGTGCCGATCATATCCACGACTCTCACCAGCCGGTTTTCACTCTCGATCACGATATCCAGAACGAGTCGGAGACCAACCTCGCCAAGTATCGCGAGATCCAGGCCTTCGCATCCGAGGAAAGCGTCGATTTCTACCCGGCCGGTACCGGCATCGGCCATCAAATCATGGTGGCCAACGGTTACGTTGTGCCGGGCTCGCTGGTCGTCGCGTCGGATTCCCACTCGAACATGTACGGGGCTCTGGGGGCGCTGGGCACGCCGGTCGTGCGCACGGATGCCGCCGCCATCTGGGCCACGGGCGAGTTCTGGTGGCTGATCCCGCGCACCATAAGAGTCGTGCTCGAAGGGGAGTTGCGGGAGGGAGTCACCGGCAAGGACGTCATCATCACGCTGTGTGGTCTCTACAACCAGGGGGAAGTGCTCAATGCGGCGGTCGAGTTCGCCGGCCCGGGCGTGGCGACCCTGAGCATGGACTCCCGTCTGAGCATCTCCAACATGAGTACCGAATGGGGTGCGCTCGTTGCCTGGTTTCCGGTTGACGACGTAAACCTCGAGTACCTGCGCTCTCGCAAGGAGATCCTCGGCGCCTACGGCAGAGTACGTTACCGGGAAGAAGACCTCGACGGTTGGGAGTTCGATCCGCCGCACTCCGACGATGACGCGGTCTACGCCGGCGAGATCGTCCTCGATCTCGGCCGTGTGAGCCCGCATGTGGCGGGTCCTGACTCGGTGCAGGTAATGCGGTCGCTGGCAGACATCGAGGCTGAGAAGATGGCCGTTCAGAAGGCCTATCTCGTCTCCTGCACCAACAGCCGCCGCGAGGACATCGAGGCGGCAGCAAAGGTGATCAAGGGGAAGACAGTCGCTGACGGTGTCGAGCTCTACGTTGCCGCGGCGAGCAAAGAGATCCAGGAGTCGGCTGAGGCGTCAGGCGCCTGGAGAGCGCTGATGAAGGCGGGCGCCATTCCGCTGCCGCCCGGGTGCGGCCCCTGCATCGGCCTGGGTACCGGGTTGCTGGAGCCCGGGGAGGTCGGTATCTCGGCGACGAACCGCAACTTCAAGGGGCGCATGGGCTCGCGCGATGCGCAGGCCTACCTTGCCAGCCCCGCGGTGGTTGTGGCCTCGGCCGTGGCTGGTTACATCACCGGGCCCGAGCCGTCCGACGGCAGCCTGCCGGAGTACACGTTCGAGGCTGCGCCGGCGCGCGAGGTGGCCGAAGAAACTGTGCAGATCCAGGCTGGATTTCCCGAGAAGATTCGCGGGCGCCTGGTGTTCACGCCTCAGGACAACCTCAACACTGACGGTATCTACGGCAAGGACTACACCTATCGCGAGGACATGACGCCGGAGAAGATGGCGGAGGTGGTGATGGACAACTACGATCCCGAATTCGCCGGCCGCACCCAGGAGGGAGACATCCTGGTGGGAGGCTGGAATTTCGGCACGGGATCGAGCCGAGAGCAAGCCGCGACGGCGCTCCAGGCCAAGGGCATTGCAATGGTCATCGCCGGGAGCTTCTCGCAGACCTACCTGCGCAACGCGTTCAACAACGGCTTCGTCTGTATTGACTGCGCCGAGCTGGTGACTCGGCTGAAGGAAGCTTTCGAGGAGGAGGTCGCGGGCGAAGAGCTCACGATCATCCCGGGTGACGAGCTCGAGGTCGACTTCGCCTCGGGCACATTGACCTACCAGGGTGAGGCCTACCGTTTCGCGCCCCTGGGCTCGGTACCGCAGTCGCTGATCGTGGCAGGCGGCATCGAGAACCAGGTTCGCAAGCGTCTCGGCCTCGGCTGAGTTTCAGGTTGGCTGAGTTCCACGAAGGATCGAGCGGCGTGCGCAACGGCGCGCGTCTTATGTCAGTGTCCTGATGCAACGAACCTCTGACTCAGGACACTCGAAAGGGAAATAGGAAGATGGCACGCTACACGATAGTGACCATGCCGGGCGACGGTATTGGCAAAGTCGTTCTTCCGGAAACGCTCAGGGTCCTCGAAGCGATTGGCTTCGATGCCGACTACGTGCACGCGGATATCGGCTGGGAGTACTGGGTCGAAGAGGGCAACCCCCTTCCCGATCGCACTCTCGATCTGTTGCGCGAGTTCAAGCTCGGTCTTTTTGGCGCCATCACCTCAAAGCCCAAAAAGCTGGCCGCTGCCGAGCTCAACCCAGAGCTGCAAGACAAGGGTCTGAGCTACTTCAGTCCCATCGTCAGTATGAGACAGGTCTTCAACCTGGACGTCTGCATCCGCCCGTGCCAATCGTTTCCGGGCAACCCGCTCAACTTCATCCGCCGCACCGCCGACGGTGGCTTCGAGGAGCCGGTCGTCGACGCGGTGATCTTCCGGCAGAACACTGAGGGGCTGTACTGCGGTCTCGAGTGGACGAACCCTCCTGACGAGGTGCGCGAAGCTCTTTCGTCTCACCCGAAGTACGCTACCTTCGCCGCCACGCCGAGCGAAGAGTTGGCCATCTCGATGCGCCTGTTCACGCTCAACGGATGCCGCCGCATCGTTACGGCCGCCTTCGAGTACGCCAAGAAGCACGGCTACAAGTCGGTGACGATCTGCGAGAAGCCGAATGTCCTGCGCGAGACTTCCGGAATGATGGAGGACGTGGCTGTTGAGGTACAGAAGGACTTTCCCGACATCCAGCACTGGTCGACGAACATCGACGCACAGATGATGTGGCTCACCAAGAACCCCGAGAACTATGGGGTCATCGTTGCCGGCAACATGTTCGGCGACATCATCTCCGATGGCTTCGCCGGCCTGGTTGGCGGTCTCGGCTTCGCCTGCTCAGGCAACATCGGCGACGACGTGGCGGTATTCGAGCCGACGCACGGCTCCGCTCCCAAGTACGAAGAGCTCGACCCACCTATCGTCAACCCGATTGCCATGGTGCTGAGCGCGGCCATGCTCCTCGACCATGTTGGTGAGACCGACCAGGCCAAGGCCGTGCGCGATGCGGTGGCAGCCGTGGTGGCCGAGGGCAAAGCGCGTACCTACGACATGATGAAGCTCACGGGTGGTCCTGACTCGATCTCCCAGGGTGCGGCCACCAGTATTCAGGTTACCGACGCCATCATCGAGAAGATCGGCTGACCCCGGGGCCAAGAGCCCAGAGCCTGGGGCAAGAGCCCAGCGCCTGGGGCCCGGCCCGGAGGCAGATCGATCGAAGGAGGCACCACGATGTGCGCTGACAAGAAGGCGCCTTCGGGTAGGGGAGAGGCTGGGCATGCCGGCAAGGGTGTCCGTTCCGACCTGCTCGCTGCCGTCGAGTTGAAGGAATCGGGCGGGCTGAAGGTCAATCTGACCTCCAAAGTCGCCTCGTTGTACGGCAAGTCCATTCATGCGACGGCCGAAAAGGTCATGGCGGATCTGGGCGTGGAGAATGCCGTCGTCGAAATCGACGATGCCGGTGCTCTGCCATTTGCCCTCACGGCCCGCCTCGAAGCCGCCGCGCGAGCGGCCGGCGCCGACCCTGACGCGAAGTCGCTGCCGGAATCGACTCTGCCCGAACGTAAGCGCCCGGCGCGCGACGCCTTGCGCCGCTCGCGCCTGTATCTGCCGGGCGCCCAGCCCAATTTCATGATCAACGCCGGCATCCACCGCCCGGATGCGGTCATTCTCGACCTCGAGGATTCCGTGCACCCCGACGACAAGCCGGGGGCGCGGTTGCTGGTGCGCAACGCACTTCACTGCGTCGATTTCATGGGCGCCGAGCGCATGGTACGCATCAACCAGCTACCTCTCGGCCTCGAGGACCTCGATGACATCGTGCCGGTGTCGCCCGATCTGATCCTCATCCCCAAGGTCGAGCACGCCGAACAGGTCCGACAAGTGGCTACACGCATCGCTGCCATTCAGGAAAAGACCGGTGGTGAGCCGATCTGGATCATGCCGATTCTCGAGTCGGCGATGGGTGTAGAGAACGCGTTCGAGATCGCTACCGCTGCCGACACCGTCGTCGCGCTGACGATTGGGTTGGAGGACTACACGGCCGACCTCGGCGTACCCAAGACGCTCGAAGGGAATGAGTCGCTGTACGCCCGCACCCGCCTGGTCAACGCTGCCAAGGCGGCCGGCGTGCAGGCCATCGACTCGGTCTTCGGCGACATCGAGAACATGGAGGGGTTGGCAGAGTGGGGTGTTGCCTCCCGAGGCCTC
>JAUWTE010000217.1 GCA_030609765.1 Acidobacteriota bacterium | reverse complement strand
GGTTCAGGACCTCGACCAGTTCCCCTTTCCCGACCGCTCTTCCCTGCAGATCGATTTCATCGAGTCGATGCCTCTGGACGTGTCCGCGGTCCTGTCGCTCGATCGCTTCTGCACAATGCAGACCTCGCGAGGATGCCCCTACCCCTGCATCTACTGCGACATCCCGGCCCTCTCGGATGGCAAGTGGCGCTGCCGATCGCCGGAGCACGTGCTCGAGGAGATGCAGCAGCTCAGTGACGAGGGATACCGGTCGATCTACTTCACCGACGACCATTTTCTGCTCAAGCGCAAGCGCATCACTGAGATCTGCGAGGGGATCATCGAGCGCAACCTGAAGTTCCGCTGGGGCTGTGAGGGTCGCGTTGATTCAGTGGCGGTCGACCAGTTTCCGATCATGGGGAAGGCCAACTGCCGCTGGCTCGCCTTCGGTGTGGAGGCGGGAACCCAGAAGGTTCTCGATCGGTTGAAGAAGGGCCAGATGCTGGAGCAGATCGAGAACGCCGTCGCCGAGACGAAGAAACACGGCATCGAAACGGCACACGGCTTCTTTTTGATCGGCTCCCCCGACGAGACCGAGGAGGACATTCTCGAGAGCTTCCGCTTCGCCGCCCGCCTGCAGCTCGACACCTTCGGCTTCAATCGCCTTTGTGTCTACCGGGGCACGCCGTTGTGGGCAGAGTACGTGCAGCGCGGCATCATCGATGACGCGCTCGATTGGGACAAGTGGTTCAAGTGCTCGGATATCGACCCGACGGTGCTCCCCAGTGAGGTCGTGAACCAGGCTCGCAAGAAGGGCTACATGCGCCTGTTCCTGCGGCGGATCTTCTTCCGCCCGATCGCGACGTTCCGCCTTCTGCGCACCTTCAGCCGCCACATGAAGAAGTCGGACATCGCCAATATGCTGTGGAGCCCGTTCCGCAAGCAGACGCTGTTCCGCAAGCCCGAGCTGCCGGCGCGGATGATCGAGCAGGGCCTGGACGCTCCCGTCAGGGATTCCGCGATTCGATGAAGAAGCCGGCGGGCGGCCATCCAGCACCGCCCGCCGGCAATGAGCCGACTTTCAGTTGAATCCGGTCGCAGACGACTAGTCGGAATCCTCCAGTGACGACGCGAATGCGGTCCCACTCTTCTGCTGTTTCTGGTAATCCTGAATCCCGCGGAAGAGCAGATAGCCACCCAGGGCGATCGGGAACACCGGCCACCAGGTGCCGATCCAGTCCAGCGAGATACCAAACATCGTGTTCGAGATGGCGATAACGCCCACCACCAGCATGATTGCGCCACCGACCATCGAGCCGCCCATCTTCGGGAACTTGAAGTCTTCCGGCAGCTCCATGATGTCCCGGCCCGCCATGGCGTGGTTGTAGAGCGCCGCCATGCGCCCCGCATCGATGATGTTGAACAGCCACACAAAGAAGGCTGACATCCCGAAAATCGGAGCAATCGGCTCACGCGATTCGGCCGCGATCAGGATCAGTACCGCCATGGTCGCGACAATCGAGAAGCCTCGCATGTAGTAACCGATATAGATGTTGCCGAGGCCCGGCACCACCGATATCACAGCGGCGAGGAATGGCGACTTGCGCCGCGGGTCGAACAGTTGTCGCCTCTCCGGCACGATGGCTTGGGCCTGCTGCATGACAGGCGGAGCTAACGGGGCAGCTGCCGCGGGAGCTGCCCCGGGAGCTGCCGCGGGGGCTGCTGGTTCGTATCCCGCGTCAGGTGATTGGATGTCACTCATGGCTTCCTCCTCGGTTCGAGTGATTTCTTCCTTCGTGGTTAGTGTGTTCATGATTGATACCTTTGACCGTCTTGGTTATCTGCCCTGCTTCCAGGGCCCTCTTCTTCATTGCTGTCACCTCTCCAGGGCTCAGTCCACAAGCGCCACATGCGCGCGAATGCAGCGCTGAACTCACCCTCCCAGAGGTGTGAGGCAATCTCGACGCCGGCCTGGCGCCAGCTCCCCAACATGTCAGCAAACCTCGATCTCGTGCCGGCAGTGCTGGGGCTGATGTTGACGTATTCACCCAAGCGGCTTGCCGAAGTTGTCCAAGCGGCGCGACCCACCTCGGCGGCCCGTCCGAAATTCTCGGCAACTGCGCTCTGTACCTCGAGCCTTTCCTGCCGGACTCCGGCCATCAGCCGCGAAGGCAACTCGGCAACTCCCACCGACGGCAGGCCGATCACCAGCACGAAAGCGAGGGTGCCAACGACGGCGCCCTCGAAGGCGAGGCGCGGCCGCAGTGTCAGACGCTCGAAGAACGCCGATACCGGAGCGGCCAGAGGCAACCCCTGGACCCATTCGCGCCAGTCGAAAGCCGGCCGCGAGACAAGATGAGGCGCCGGAGTGGCCTCTTGCAGTGGAGCGGCGGCTCGCACGGACACTGCCGCACCGATGGTCGCCGCCATGACGTCACTCACGAAGCCTGGGTCGGGCTCCATCTCGGCCATCGCCGGCAGCTCCCGCTGCAGGCGCGCGAGCGCCCCCGCCAGGCTGGTGCATTCCGCACAGGACTCCAGGTGCATCTCTAGCAACGGATCGGCCTCAACCGAGCCCGCCACGTCCGCTGGGCCCGCCACGTCCGCTGGGCCCGCCACGTCCGCTGGGCCCGCATCGAGGCGCTCGCTGACCAAGAGCAGCGCACGATCGCAGGCACCGCCCGTGGTTTGCGCCATGATCGAAGCGACCATGTCGTCGGGAGGCTCAACGGCCGGCAGTCCGGCATCGCCGGTTGCAAGCTCCTCGAGCTCCCGGCAACGCAAACACCCTGCCGCATGGGACTGCATGCGCTCCACCTCGGCCGCTTCGAGCCGGCCTTCGAGCCACTCGAACAAGCGTTCCTGGAATTCGGTGCAGTGCATGACTCAGGCTCCGTAGGAGGGATCGATCTCGACAATGCAGCGAGCCAGCTCGACCCGCGCGCGGTTCGACCTCGCCTTGACTGTCCCCAAAGGAATCGAGAGCAGATCGGCGATCTCGCGCTGCTTCAGGCCCTGGATTTCCTTCATCAGGATCATCTCGCGATTGATCTCGGTCATTTGATCGAGGGCGCGGTATACCAGGTGACTGCGCTCCCCGGCCATCGCTACGACCTCGGGTCCGGCCCCGGGGTGGGGGCCGATCGTCTGCTCATCGAGCTCGTCGCCGCCGAGCGGCGGGCGCACCTTGAGGCGCCGCACACGGTCGATGCTGCAGTTGCGCGCAATCCGCACCATCCAGGGCAGGAATCTCTCGCTGTCCTGAAAGCCATCCAGGCTCTTGTAGATGCGGATGAATGTCTCCTGGGCCACGTCTCTCGCCTCCTCGCGATTTCTGAGGTAGTGGTAGGCAAGCGCGAAGACTCTTCCCTGAAATCGGCGCACCAGGGCCTCCCAGGCGAGCTCATCACCTGCTCTGCAGCGCTCTAGGAGGGTTTCGAGTTCCACCTACCGCTTTCCTTTCGATCCGGCACCGGCGGGATTCCCCTTATTGGCGTTCTTCCCTCGCCGGTCTCTGTTCATGTGCAATAACGCGAGCAACACGAGAAGGGTTCGGTACCGCGACAGCTTTTCTTCACCAGGCGACGGTGCGGGATCTTTTGGGCCAATCTCCTGATCTGTAGTGCTTCTTGGTAGCCAGCGTTCGCAGCGACCCGCGGTGCCTAGGCTGTGGTTGCACCGTCCCTCTCTCCCATTTCGAGACGGTGGACACCGAGACCTTCATCATTTGCGCCAACTCCTGCTGGGAGCAGTCCCAGCAACGTTCCGAGCGCAGCGTGTGTACGAATGTCGGCCAATCGAACTCCGTGATGACTCGTGGCACCTGATTCTCCTATGGCTCCTAGTATTCCCTTGGCTCTCGATTCCCCTGCAGCTCTCGATTCCCCCGTGGAACCTGCGCGGATAGTGGGGACGGCCACTTGCCTCGACCTTCTGGGCGAACCTTGACCTTCCGGCAGACCATGACCCGTGGGGCAAAAAGGCGCCGCGGGCGAGCCGCAGGGGGGGCGTTCACACTACCCTCGGTGTTTTTACCAGATTATTACTAGTAAATGCATAGTAATATCGCAGTAGGCACACTGATCCCCCCCCACCGTCACTTCTCGGGAGACTCTTTCCACCCGGTTCCTCGGGGCGGCGAGCTCAGGGAGTTCGTGCGCTGGGCTCTGGAGGATCCGCCAAACTATCCGCGCTATCCGCCGACCGCGACAGCCACTCCATCCTGGATGACGTACATGCGGTGGAACTTCCTCACGTCACCGTTGTCGTCGAACACCGTCGCGCCCGCCACCCCTTCGAAGGGGTTCATCGTGTTCAGGTAGAAGCGGATGTCTTCGGGCCGGGTGCCCATCTGCTCGATGGCCTGCACCAGGATGTTGACGGCGTCGTAGCCCTGCGCCGCGTAGATGTCATAGGTGTCGCCGAAGCGCTCGCGGAACTCGCTGATGAAAAGACGCATGTGCGGGGCGTCGAGATTTGGCTCGAAGGCGGGCGCCGGAAAGACCAGCCCTTCCACGGCGTCGCCTCCGGTCTGCACGGTGTTTTCCGGTCGGATGGCGCCAGTGCCGTACAGGCGCGCATCGACCCTCGCGTCGCGCAGGGCTCGTGCCACCGCTCCCGTGCGAAACGAGTAGGCGGCGATATAGACGGCCGGTGGATCAGCGGCCGCTATCCCCGCGACCTGGGTGGAGTAGTCCTGAGCATCCGAGGGGAAGGTCTGCTCAGCGAGAATAGTGCCACCCAATGCACGGAAACGCGCGATGAAGGCGTTCTTCGTTCCGAGGCCAAACTCGCTCTGGCTGGCGATGATGGCAGCCTCATCTATGCCGTCCACGTTGTAGATGTGGTTGGCGAGGTTGACCGCCTCGAGTGTGTCGCTCGGGAAGTTGCGGTAGATGTATTCCCCGGCGTCGGTGATCTTCGGCGAGGAGGAGGAGGGCGACATCAGGATAACCTCCGCTTGCTCGAAGATCGGCGCCATCCCGAGCGTCACGTCGCTGCTGTCGGAGCCGATCACGGCCTGGACTCCGAGCCCGATCAGCTCCTGGGCTTGCTGGATGCCGAGCAGCGGGTCGCTCTTGCAGTCTCTCAGGTGCACGACCAGGGGAACGAGGATGCCGCTCTCCCCGACGTCCATGCCGCCGCGCTCATTGACCAGCTCCGTCGCCAGCTGAACTCCCTTCCAGATGGCGTTTCCGTAGGCTGCGGCAGATCCCTCAATGGAGAGAATAGCGCCGAACTGCACTTCTTCAGGTTCACTAGCGCACCCTACGGTCATCAGGATCAGCAGAGACATCAGTGCCGCGCCGCATGCCCTTTTTGACATGATCACCACCTTTTCGTCCCGTACGTCTCAGTTTTCGTCCCGCTCTCTATGGTGAACCTCAGCCATGCCGGGCGCAACGGGAGAACCGCGGGCATCGGCAGGACGCCGCCGATCTCCGGACTCAATGTGCCCCGTGAACAACGTGCTTAGAACCAACAGCTAGCCTGCGCACAGTCAGCGTGAAAAGCGCGAGCCCCGGTACCCGGGACTCGCGCGGTACGAATTCGACTTTTATGAGTTCTGTGCCCTGCTACTTCTTGGCCTTCACCACGGCGCTGGCCCCAATGATGGCAATCGAGGCAGGCTCGGGAAACGGTATTTCCGCGGCCTCGAGATCCATCTTGCAGATGGGGCAGGTCCCGGCGTCCTCGCTGACGACATCAGCATGCATCGGGCAAGCGTAGACCGTGCGCATTTCGACGCCGTGCTCGGCGTGCTCGGCCTCCTCGGCGTGCTCTTGCATCTCACCTTCGGCGGCCATGTGCTCGGCGTGCTCTTCGGCCTCCTGCTCGACGGTGACGATCTCGCCCTGGATCTCCACGTAGTGGCCGGTCGTCTCCTCGCCAATGGGAAAGCGAACGTCGGTGTGGCTGTAGGCGACCTTGACGACCTTGTCGGCGCCGACACTCGGCAGCACGCCGAGCCAGCAGCCCGAGTCATCACACATTGTGTAGATGTACCC
>JAUWTE010000406.1 GCA_030609765.1 Acidobacteriota bacterium | reverse complement strand
GAGCTGCCCAGCGGGAGAAGCGGAGGCTATCGCTGAGCGCGCGTGCGAGAAGTACTCGGGGCGGGTGGGACGCACGGCGGCTGCGAAGCAATTTGACGCGGATGCGATAGATCTAGCCGTGATCGCGCACATACGGCATGGCCATACGAGCTACGACAGCATGTTGGCGCGCGGCTGGGAGCGGAGCGAAGCAAGGCACACGGTTGCGACGGCAGTGAGCGAAACGCTGGAGAAGTGGAGGTCGTGAGCGACGCAGCATCAACCAGTGGAGCTACTCCGGATTCCTCGACGGATCGCGGCCCTTGCGCCTTCTCGCTTCACGACCCGTTGAGAAGTTCGGACTAGAGGTTGCCGCTGGCCATTCCATGGGCAGACAGGTCATGGCTGATTTCGGACATGTCATTCCATATCTAGACAGTACGAGCCCCGGCTAAACATGGAGACTTTCGCGCAGCCGAGGCAGTTCGTCGATCATCCGCGATACGAACGCGAACGGGACCATGCCTTATCCGGTCTCGCCCTGGAGAACGTCGACGCACCTATCCGCGAGATCGTGGCGGGCTTTGCAGGAATGTCCTACTGCTTCACCCTGCAAAGCTGCTACGGCCACTTCGTTCACGCCGAACAGCAAGAACCCCAGAACCTAGAACCTCTGCCTGACCACGACGTTGGCTCTGTCACGTACAGAATCGCTTACATAGCCTTGTGCATCGAGAACAGCGCACTCGGCGAGCGGCTATGCACCGCCTTGGCGCAAATCCCAGCAATCGACCCCGAGTACGTGCAGTTCGGTTCGCCTGACTGGTTCTGGCAACGACACCCTGACTCCTACGCGTTGCAGGTCGAACCGGCTCGGTTCGCGACCAAAGACGAGGCGATCATCGAGCACCAGGAGGCACTTCACGTCCAAGAGGTCAGAGGCCGTTTCTTCGCCCGTCTCGCGGAGCTCGTGCAGACTCTGCAAGAGGAAGCTGATTCCGTCTAGCGACCCGCCAAAGCGGATCCCGGTCCCGCCCCCCATATTCCGCGGTCGTTATTCAGAAGCGGTTGTTGAAACGGACCCAGAGCTGGTCTCCGAGCTGCCACCAGAGTTCCGCCGTCTTCTTGGCCAACCCCACTGAGTACTCGGTGAGGAAAGCCTCGGCCAGAGCCGGGTCCTGGTTGAAGAGCTCCAGAGCCTTCTGCTCTACCTCGGCCTGCTTGGCGAACAGCTCTTCCTCGATGGGCTGCCAGGCCTCCTTGAGGACCGGCGCCATCTCTTGGTAGCGGATGTAAGAGAGCTTGCTCGCCCGCCGGTACGCCCACCAGGCGCTGTCGCGGCTGAACTCCCGGCGGCCGTCCACCAGGTAGGAATCGGGCATCTGTGAGATGCCGATGTAGAACGGCAGATGCGGGGTAGTAGCCGGGTTGTCGTAGCCCAGCCAAACGAGACCGCCAATGGGGTCCGGGAGCCAGGCTCTCGACTGGGTGATCGAGAGGTAGGTTGCCGTCGGTGAGGCGATGGTGCGTTCCCGGTCTACGCCGAGAAGCGTCCGCATGTCCCCGCTCATGAACGGATTGGCCAGGGGGCTCTTGATCGTCTCCCCGTCACGGTTCACTACCGTCAGGCGCCGGGTCATGTCGTAGGGCGTGTCGGCGTAGTAGTCCCTGAAAATCTTCAGAAGATCCGGCACCGTGACCTTCGCGTCAGGCTTCACCGAGAGGGGATAGTTCTCAGAATTCGGGTTCAAATTCAGGGAGGGAGCCAGCAAGCTCAAGGCGCGCCATTCCCGGCGGCGTGAGTAGAGGCTGTTGCGGTTGGCGTAGGCATATGCGAAGCGGAACTCCTCGCCACTGGCCGGATTCCACCACCCCATCTCCTGCGCCAGGGAATGGACGTTGTCCGAGGCCATGTAGTGGTCCGGGTCGTTGAGATCCAGCTCCAGGATGCGGTGCGAGTTGGCGCTGACGGCGATCTCGTCGTCGGGGATGCGCACCGCGGCCCATACTGCTCCCAGGTTTCCGCGCCCCGGCCCGAGGATCTCGAAAAACCAGACCTCTTCGGGATCCGCAAAGGTGAAGCACTCTCCCCAGTCGTTGTACCCGTGCTCCTTGGTGAGCTCGTCGGCGATGCGGATGGCTTCACGGGCGTTGGTTGCCCGCTCCAGCACCAGCCGGTACAGCTCCGGCGCATCGATGATCCCATTGCTCGTCTTGAGCTCCCTCTTGCCGCCGGTCGTCGTTTCCCCGATGGCGAGCTGGTGCTCGTTCATGATGGGGTAGGCGGCGTCCATGAACTTGTAGGTCTCAGCGACCTGTGGGATCTCCCCGGCGGGAATGCGGTCGTCGTCGTGAGGCTTCGTGGTCCTCTTGGGCTCGAGCCAGAGGGTGGCCATGGAGCCCGGCTCGTGGCTCATCCGGGGTTCCAGGCTGATCCAGGTTCGATCCGTTCCGGAATCGCAGGAGTGGCTCGTCATGGTGGAGCCGTCCACCGACGCCTCAGGGCCTACAAGCAGGCTGGTACAACAGTCGGTGCACGGACTGTCATCGGTTTGGACCAGAGCATCCGTTAGGGGATCAGGCGCCGTGCAGCTCGGACCCTCGCAGGTCGGTGCCTGTGTGAAACCGAGGAGTAGGACGAGAAGGAAAAGGGGGACCAAGCCGGCCAGCAAACGGCCGGGGCGCGACGAGCGTTCCATGGCTGGACTCTCCTGTCGGCGGAAGGATCTGCTCCTGGCACGATTCCAGTGAGGACAGTCTAATCCTTGTCCGGGTTCGACTCCATGCAATCCGCCGGCATGGACCCCCGGGAATTGAGCTCCTGACAAATTGCCCCAGCCCGCTTCTGCGCTTCGATACCTTGTGGATATAATCCGCGCTCCTTGGGGTTATCGACTCGAAGTGACAACCTACGACCACGGCCTGCTAGCACGTGCGGGCTCACATCCGCAGACAAAAACCTGAAACCAGAGGATAGAGACCGTGGCGATCGTTTTGATTACCGGGGCAAGCAGTGGATTCGGCAAGATGACCGTGACATCGCTCCTGCAAAGGGGGCACACGGTAGTCGCGTCCGTGCGGGACATCCAGGGAAGAAACAAGACACCGGCTGAGGAGCTCAACGGTATCGGGGCGCAGGTCGTCGAGATGGACGTTACTGACGACAGCAGCGTCGAGGCGGCCGTTGCCCAAGCGCTCGACAGCGTGCATGGTCTGGATGTCGTGGTCAACAACGCCGGTCTCGGAGTGCTTGGCGTTCAAGAGTCCTTCACTCCTGACGACTGGCGCCGTGTCTTCGATGTGAATGTCTTCGGCGTGCAGCGTGTGAACCGCGCGGTCCTGCCGCACATGCGCGAGAGGGGCTCGGGCCTGCTCGTTCACATCTCCAGCCTGCTCGGCCGCATGACCATTCCATTCTATGGCCCCTACAATGCCTCGAAATGGGCCCTCGAGGCGATGTCCGAAAACTACCGTGTCGAGCTCTCGGGCTTCGGCATCGACGTTGCCATCGTCGAGCCGGGCGGCTTTGCGACGCCATTCGCCGAGAGCCTGATGCGGCCGAGTGAACAGAGCGATGACGCCTCCTTGGTCGCGATGCAGGAACAAGCGGAGGGATTCCTGCATGGCTTCGGGGAGGCCCTGGCCGCGAATCCGGCGCAGAACCCGCAGAATGTCGCGGACGCCGTTGTGCAAGTAATCGAGACTCCTGCCGGCCAGCGCCCGTTCCGCACAGTTGTCGACAAGATGGGCATGGGTGATGCGATTCAGCCCTACAACGAGCAGCTCGAGACCCTGACCTCGAGCATCTATTCAGCATTCGGCATGGATCAGATGCTGAAGCTCAAAGTTCAGCAGTAGCTGCCGACCCGATGGG
>JAUWTE010000268.1 GCA_030609765.1 Acidobacteriota bacterium | reverse complement strand
TGACGAAATGGTGGGCGGCTTCTATCGTCAGTTGGTGCCGGCGCTCGAGGCGGTTCCTGGAGTCCAGACCGTCGGTGGCACGTCAATTCTCCCCCAGCAAGGCAACAGCAACAACTACTACGGCATTCCCGGCGAGGAGTACGCCAGCCTGCAGGAGCGCCCGGTGGTCGAATTTCGCTTTGTGACTCCTGACTACTTCCGTGCCATGGGAATCCCGATCTTGCGGGGGCGGGCGCTCAACGAGGCGGACCGGCCCGACGGCCGCTCAGTGATCGTCATCAGCGAATTCTTGGCAGAGCGCCACTGGCCAGGCGAGGATCCCATCGGCAAGCAGATCGAGTATTGGGGTGAGACTCGCGAGATCGTTGGCGTTGCCGGGGACACCCTGGACCGCAGAGGCGATCCGCGTGAGAGCTCGTACATGTCGGCATTTCAGTATCCGCAGCGAGGGATCAGCATGGCCGTGCGCACGGCAGCGGCACCCTCTGCCGTAGTCGACGCGGTCAGAGCCGAGGTTCTACGCCTCGATCCGAACCTACCGATGTACGCGGTCATGTCGATGGAGGAGATGCGGGCCCGGGCTACGATGGGCGACGCCATCATGGCCAAGATCATGGGGACCCTGGCTGTGGTCACGCTCTTGCTCGCGGTGGTCGGTGTCTATGGGGTCATGGCCTACTCGGTGACACAACGGACCCAGGAGATGGGAATCCGGCTGGCACTCGGCGCCCGGCCCGCTGACGTCCTGCGAATGGTGCTTCGCCAGGGAGCTTCGCTGACGCTAGTCGGTATCGTCATCGGACTCGTGATCACATCGATGGTCACCCGCAGCCTGTCGGTCTTTCTTTATGGCGTCAGCCCGTTCGACCCGATGACGTTCACGCTGGTCACAGTGACGCTCTTGCTGGCGGCCGTCGGGGCAACGTATGTGCCCGCCCGTCGTGCCACGCGGGTGGACCCGCTCGACGCACTGAGATCCGAGTAATCGCTCGAGCGGGCGGCTGGCTGGCTGGTAGCCGTGCGGACAGTATGTTTAGTTACTGTGCATAAGAGTCGGCCACAGAAAGAGGGTTCCATGCACAGGCACTTTCGCACGTTGCTCTTGCTACTCGTTTCCCTGACTCTCGCCGGGGGATTTTCCGGATGCGCTCAAAGCGAGCCGGCAGAATCTGTTTCCGAAGCTGACTCAGGGCCTCATCTGGTCCCCTTCGACGCCGATGCATACGTCGCCGCGTGGTCGGAGCTCTGGGGCACCTACGACCTGGACAAGGTCGACGAGCTATTCATGGACGGCCCGGATGTCACCTACTTCTCTTCAGAGAAGGAAGGACTGATCGTGGGGCTGGATGCAATCCGTGAGCATCACGCCGGCTTCGGCTTCGTGTCCGGGGGCAGTCCGCCCGCGATCGAGCTCTGGCTCGAGGATGTCCACGCCACCGTTTTCGGATCGACGGCTGTCGTGAATGCCATCTGGTATTTCGGTGACCGCGCGGCCGCGGATTCCGGGGATCCCGGGGCGGTTCAGAAGGGTCCCATGACCGCTGTCTATGTCCTCGATGGTGATAGCTACAAGATCGCCCACATGCACTTCGCGGAATACCTGCCGGCCACGGAAGAAGAACCCGAAGGAGTCTGAACATGGCCGATGTCCTCATTCTCAACCGTTCCGAAATGCAAAGCCTTCTCACGCTGGAGGCTATCGTGCCGGTCATCGAGAAGGCCTTCATCGCATTCACTGAGGGGCGCACGGCTGCCTACCCGGTGGTGCGAGAGCTCGTGGAGGAGCACCGGGGCGTTTTCGGCATCAAGTCCGGTTACCTGATGAACGAGGAGGTCATCGGTCTGAAGGCCGGCGGCTTCTGGCTCGGCAATCCCGGCCGCGGGCTCACCGCGCACCAGTCGACCACCGTCATGTTCGATCCGCGCACCGGACTGCCGACAGCCTTCATGGACGGCAATCACATTACGGGTATCCGTACGGCGGCGGTGGGCGCGCTGGCCGCCCGCGAGCTGGCCCGCGAGGATTCCAGCACTGCGGCCGTACTGGGCTGCGGGATGCAGGGAAAGGGCCAGATGGAGGCGCTCTGCTTGATGCGGCCCATCAAGACGATTCGCGCCTTCGATGTCGTGCCGGAGAAGGCCGAGCTCCTTGCCGAGGAGCTACGAACGAGCGACCTGGAGGTGCAGGTCTGCGAGGACGCGGAGGCGGCTGTCCGCGGTGCCGATATCGTGGTCACAACAACGCCGGCGAAGGAGCCCGTTCTGCAGGCGGACTGGATTGAGCCGGGCGTGCACGTCAGTGCCTTCGGCACCGATACGAATACCAAGAACGAGGTCGATGCCGAGCTGTTTCAGAAGGCAATCGTCGTGGTTGATGATGTCGCGCAAGCCATCAGCATCGGCGACACCCACCATGCCGTGGAGCGAGGGTTGATCGACGTCGATGACATCGATGCGACTCTGGGGGAGATCCTCGAGGGCAGCACGAATGGCCGCATCCGCCATGACGCCATAACCCTTTTCGATGCGACCGGCCTGGCTTTCCAGGATCTCGTGGCGGCGCAACTGGCTGTCGAGCTGGCCGAGGCGCAGGGCGTGGGGACCCGCGTGTCGATCGCCTAGCCCGGATTACTCAACGGGTGGCTACTACGCGAGCGCGATGGCGCGCGAGTACTGCGTTGCGCTTGCTTCGGGTGCTCGACGTACTGACAAGTACGTCTCCGCGCCCGAATCGGCGCGCGCCTTGTCCTCACACGCCCTCGCACTCGCTCGCTACGCCACCCGTTGAGAAATCCGGGCTACTGATCATCGGCCCGGGGCAGCGGACGCTGGGGAGCGGCCTGTGGGAGCTGCCTGGGCTGCCAAACAGTCTCTATTCCGCCCGCATCGACACCATGGGATCGACCCTAGTGGCCCGTCGTGCCGGCAAGTAGCAGGCTAACGCCGCGACCAGCACCAGCCCCAGGGGAATCACGACGAACGTCAGGAACCCTTCCGCCGTCACTGTGAGCATGGTGAAGTGCTGCTCGGCAGACCCGATGAGGCTCGACAGGGCCCGCGCCAAGAAGAATGCCCCGACCAGACCTACCCCTACGCCAATGGCGGTCAGGCGCATACCAGTGGCCAGCACGTGACGCAATACGTCAGACTGCTGCGCTCCGAGAGCCATGCGGATGCTCATCTCACGGGTGTGCTGTGAGACAAAGAACGTGATCACACCGTAGATCCCGATCACTGCAAGCAGAATGGCTCCCACAGTGAGGCCCACGAGCGCATATGAGAGGAAAATCTGTGGCCCCATGAAGTTGCTGACCACCGCCGGCAGCGTTCTGGTTTCCAGGATCGGCAGGCTTGGATCGACGCTCCACACGGCCTCACGAATTGCCGGCGCCATCTCGGCAGGATCACCGGTGGTGCGAGCGATAAGGCGGAAGTAGCTGACTCTCCTCTGCAACGAACAGAAATATATCTGGGGCCTGGCAACGTCAGTCATGTCCTGATGCTTGGTGTCTTCGACCACGCCGACGATCAGAACGGGGTCCTCGATGTCCTCGACCTGGATTTCCGTGCCTACTGGGTTTTCGTTGTTCCAGAATCGATTGGCCATGGTCTCGTTGACGATCGCGACGCGAGGCGCCTCCGTGCTGTCGCTCTGCTCGAATGGCCTGCCGCGGATCAGACCGATGTCCATCGTCTGGAAGTAGCGCGGTGAAACCCAGACCTCGAGGGCCGACGGCACATCGGAATCGCTAGTGACCTCGTACCCAGGCACCGTGAACGCCGCGCCGTTGTACTCATGGTTGAGCGGCAGGTAGTTGGCGGTGGCAGCGCTGATGACTCCAGGCACGGCACCGACTTCTCGCATGAGGGCACGGTGGAACTCGATGACCGGCTCGCGCTCCGAGTAGCGATCCTGGCGCAGCGAAAAGGTCATGGTCAGGGCATTCTCGGGCTCGAACCCGAGATCCGCGTCTTCCATGTCGCCGAGGCTCTGCAACATCAACGAGGTGCCGACCAGAAGCACCAGCGCCATGGCGATCTGACCGACAACCAAAAACCTCTGCAGCCGTAGGCTGCCGCGCGTCGAGGTAACCGAGGCGCTGCCCTCCTTGAGCGACTCGCTCAGCGATACGCGCGAGTTCCGCAGTGCCGGCACGAGACCGAAAACCACAGCAGTGATCACCACAACTCCGACGGTGAAGAACAGTGCGGCGCCGTCGACGGAGATGCTCCCAACCCGGTAGAGGTCGGCAGGAATACCCTGATCCATGACGCCGGTTGCCCAGCGAGCGAACAGAACACCAAGCGCACCACCGAGCATCGCCAGCAATAGACTCTCAGTGAGGAACTGGCGAATGAGCTGACCCCGTGATGCGCCCATGGCCGTGCGAATCGCAACCTCGCGGTTCCGTCGTAGCCCCCGGGCCAGCAACAAGCTGGAGACATTGGCACTGGCTATCAGCAGGACGAAAGCCCCCGCAATCGAGAAAATGATACCGGCGATCCGGAAGATCTCCTCCGCGAAGTTGAGTGCTCCGCGAAGGTCGAACAAGCGAACGCCCATGAACTCGTTTTCAACCGGGAACTCCAGTTCCAGTCGCTGGGCGATTCCGTCGAGCTCGGTCTGGGCCTGCTCCCAAGTGATACCGGGGTTCAGCCGCCCGACAATCTCGACAATCGAACGATCTCGAGCATAGAGATTCTCATCGAGCACACGCGGAACCCACACCTGGGTCGTGGGCAGCGGGAAGATGAAATCGGGCCCCATGACACCGATGATCGTGTGGTCGCGACTGCCGATCTCCAGCCTCTGGCCCAGAATCGTCGGATCTCGCCCGTATCGTCGTTCCCAGAAACCATCGCTGATGACGACGACGTTGGCGTTGCCGCCGGGCTGATCTTCTGCAGTCTGGAAGCCTCGGCCAAGCTGAGGTGCCACGCCGAGCACATCGAAGACATTTGCGGACACTCTCCCCGCATCGACCGCTTCCGGAGCGTCACCGCCGGTGAGGTCCACGGAGGTGTAGTTGAATGCGGCCATGTCCTCGAAGGTCTCGGACTCCTGGCGATAGTCCAGGAAGTTGGGGATCGAGTGGCGATCGGTTTCCCATCCCTGTCGCTGGTGCACGGCTCGCAGAT
>JAUWTE010000493.1 GCA_030609765.1 Acidobacteriota bacterium | reverse complement strand
TCCCGGGTGCTGACATTGAAGAGAATGCCCTCCATCACGCGGGTGGCGACGAAAGCCCCGGCAAGGCCAACGGCCACGCCGCCCAGAGAAAGGGCCATCCCCTGCCGCACCACCATCCGCACGACGTCGGCACCTTCTGCCCCGAGGGCCATACGCACGCCGATCTCGTGGGTGCGCTGGGCGACGGCATACGAGATGACACCGTAGATCCCTATGCACCCGAGAAGCAGGGCCACCCCGGCGAACACGCCGAGCAACGTCATCAGGAAGCGCGGATGGGCGACGGAGCTCGAAATGATCTGGTCCATCGTCCGCAACCTGAGGATCGGCAACTCCGGATCGAGATCTCGAATCACCTGCCGCACGAGAGCGGAGACGACCCACGGGTCGCCCTCGGTACGAACGATCAGGCTCTGGATGCGAATGGCGAACTCCGCCCAGGTGATCATCTGGGGCGTGTACTGATAGTACCGCGGTGCATCGATGGTGAAGCCGTCGTACTTGACGTCGCCAACGATGCCGACAATCTCGTGCCAGGGGGCGTCGTCACTGCCGAAACGGAGGCGCTCGCCGAGGGCCTCCTCGCCGGGCCAATAGCGCCGCGCCATGGCTTCGTCGATGACCACCACCATCGGCCCCTCGGGATGATCGGTCTCGTCGAACAGCCGGCCACGCTTCAGCGGAATTCCAAGCGTGTCAAAGGATTCCGCGTCGCCGCCGGCGCGGCTGGCCTGGAAGCCGGCGTTTTCATTGTTCGGGTTGGGCCGGTTTTCAATGAAGAAGCGGCTCTGCGACCAGTCGGTTGTCAGGGGCGCGCGCGTTGCGACGCTCGCGCTGACAACCCCGGGAATCGAGCGAGCCCGCTCGGCGAGGGTGCGATAGAACTGATCCACCTCCTGCGCCGTGTAATCGATCTGCGGCAGAGACAGCCGCACCTCGAGCAAGTTGTCGGGATCGAACCCGGGGTCCTGGCTCACCAGAGTCCAGAAGCTCTTGACCATGAGGCCGGCGCCGACCACGAGCAGAACAGCCAGCGCCACTTCCGTGACGACAATCAGCCGCCGCAGCCGTTGTCGCCGCCTGCTCGCACTCAGCCAACGGTCGCCGTCCTTGAAGGCCTCGGCCGCGTTCGACCGGGCGACCTGCAGTGCAGGCATCAAGCCGAAGATCAGGCTGGCACAGAGGGCAACCGCCGCAGTGAAGCCCAGAACACGTAGATCCAGGCCTACCTCCCCGGACCTCGGGACGCTTCCCTGCGCGGCGGCCAGCAACACATCGACACCCCACCAGGCGAGAGCCAACCCGACGAGACTACCCATCGCGGCGAGCAGGACACTCTCGGTAAGGAACTGCTGCATGAGGCGGCCTCGCCCGGCACCGAGCGCACACCGGACCGCGATCTCACGGCGCCGCGACTCGGCGCGAGCCAGAAGCAGGCTGGCCACGTTGGCGCAGGAAATCAGGAGGACGAAACCCACCGCCCCCAGAAGCACCAGAAGTGCCGGGCGAACATCACCGACGTAGTCATCCAGGAGGGGGAACATGAAGAGGCCATGCCCAACGTGATGCTCGGGATAGGTGATGGCCCACTGTTCCATGAGCGTGGCCATCTCGGTTTGCGCGGTCTGGAGGCTCACGCCATCGGCGAGGCGCCCGATCATGTAGAACCAGTGGCCACCACGCCAAACGCGGGCCGGGTCGAGCGCCAGGGGCGCCCACAGATCGATGTCTTCGTAGGGGAAGTTGAACCCCTCGGGCATGACACCAACGATTTCGCCCGTCGTTGTGGCGGTTTCAATGTCGAGACCGACCTCGATTCGCGTACCGATGATGTCCGGGTCTCCGCCAAAGCGGCGCTGCCACAGGCCATGGCTGATGACAAATACCAGCGGCGGATCAGGGCCGTCGTCACTAGGCAGCAGGGTGCGACCGTGTAGCGGGGGCGCGCGCAGGATCGCGAACATGCTCGAAGAGATCCAAGCTCCAGAGATGAGCTCTGGGTCACCATCGCCCGCCGCAATCGACACCGGCTCCGTCGAGACCGCCGCGACCGCCTCCATGCTCTGGTTCTGGTTCTTGTAGTCGAAGTACTCAGGGGAGCCGACAGCGTATTCCGGGAAGTCGTAGCCGCTCTCGGGCGTCCAGTACGTGTAGATGGCGACCAGCCGGTCGGGCTCGTCGTAGGGAAGCGGGTTCAACAGCACCCCGTCGACAACGCTGAAGATCGCCGTGTTCGCGCCGATGCCGATGGCCAATGTGAGGATCGCCACCGCCGTGAAGCCCGGCGCCTGCACGAGGTTGCGCAGCGCATAGCGAATGTCTTCGCCGATCCGGTGAAACAGCTCACCTCTCCTCATTCGAAGATCTCCGTGGGGATCAATTGCTACACACGCGGCAACGATTTCGTCGGCGTTGCCAAAGGCTCGCTCGGCGGCGAGCATCGCTTCCTCGGGATCCAGCCCTTCGGCGATGAGCTCCTCCGTGCGCATCTCCAGGTAGAAACGGATCTCGTTGCGTAGCTCTGTCTCGAGCTTGTCGCGAGCGTCGGTGGCGCGAGCGCGTCGAGGAATGCGGCGGAAGAGTCGGGCAAGCCCGTTGGAGGCACCCGCAGGCGGGCCTCCCCCCACCTCGCGGTCACTGGGGGAGCGACTCAGGCGGGGGAAAAGAGTCATTGGCTAGCGTCCTTCAGACACCTGCGCCCTTGAGCACAGCCAGGACGGCCTCGGAGTGCTCGGTGAGCTTCGCTTCTTCAGCCTCGAGATGCTCCAGTCCTGCGGGCGTCACCGCATAGAACTTGGCGCGGCGGTTGGTCTCAGTGGTTCCCCACCTTGCCGTCACCCAGCGATTGCGCAGGAGCCGGTGCAGCGCCGGGTACAAGACCCCTTCCTGAACGTTGAAGACCTCTCTGCTCACCCGCCGCAGCCAGAGCCCGATGGCATATCCATGCATCGGTTCGCGGCTGAGCGCCTTGAGGATGAGCACGTCGAGTGTGCCTGTGAACAGATCACTGCCGCCCATGCAACCTCCGTATCCCTAGTTCACCTAGGGATACTAC
>JAUWTE010000494.1 GCA_030609765.1 Acidobacteriota bacterium | reverse complement strand
AGGTGATCTCCGCCCTCGCCTGCGGATCCTGCCGAAGCCGCAGCGCGACTTCGTCGAGAACCGCCTTGCAGCGGTTGTCGATCTCCGAGCTTCCCGACGCAAACTCATGGCAGTCGAAGCCCATCGTGGTCAATTCTGTCGACTCGGGTTGATCCGTCACGTGGACGATCAAGGCGCATGCCGCCTGTCCGCCGGCATCGTCAACAGCTACTCCCGTGATCGTCACCGACCCGACCGGCAGCCCGGCGCTGTTCCAGGTGCTGGATTCGCCTTCGGTAGGATCGAGCCTACCCGCGGTTGCTGTCCACGAGACCGATGTGGCATCGCCATCGGGATCCGTCACGTTGGCACTCACCCGAAAGCTCTCGCCCATCCGAACCGAGGACCGCTCGATACGACAGCTCACCGTCGGGGGACTGTTGCCGGCCCGACCGCCGGCCCCTTCACTACCTGCTCGCTCGCCGGACGCCAGCGCCGAACCGACGTTGCGTACGGCGGCTCCGCGCTCGATTACGGTGTCGGAATCGGTGATCTTCATGATCGCCTTGTCTGCCACGACATGAACGATAACGCCACGGCCGATGATCAGGGGCGGTATGTCCGTACTCACGCCGTAGGTCTCGGGAATCGTCCCACTGTAGATCAGGCCAATGTCTCCGTACGCCCAGCCCGACCCGGTTCCCTGATCGATCGTCACCAGATCTCGGTTTGCGTACGCCTCCCGCGATAGGGAACTGGATCGATCGCCTCCGGCCTTGAACGAGCGTACGCTTTCGACCTCTCCCAGCACCACGAAAGCATCGGTCTCTTCCGGATCAATCAGGTGAATCGGATCGAACGGGGGAAGCTCGCCGATCACTTGCCGCTCCTCGGGCGGTGTGAACGGTCTGAGGGAGTCGCCGACTTGTACCTCCCTGCAGGCATGCTCGATTCGACCCATCGCAAGGGAACCTGCAACGTCGAGCACGGTCACTACACCCAATTGCTCGAAAACGATTCCTAGAGAGGCACCCGTACTGGGATGCTTGAGCTCGCTCGTGGCACGCACGACCTCGAGTTGATCACCGACCTCGGGAGGTTGCGTGGAATCGATAGCAATGAAGATGGCACTGCCAGAGCCGAAGGTGACCTGCAACACCTGACGGCTGGCGACTACTTCTAGCCCCACAGGCCTTTCGTCGATCAGGAAGGTCAGGCACTCAGTGCCCGCCACAGTGAACGATCCGACATGGCTCCTGCCCTCCTGTGGCGCAGGAGCAGCTTCGCTGCTGACCGCTAATAGCGTCAGGGAAAGGAGGATTACGGAGGGAATCGCGTAGAACGACCGCCGTCTCGCACAGATATACATTGTCGAAGTCTCCACCCTACCGGGTCGGAGGACCCCCCTATCGACATGCGTTCGCGCGCCGCAGGAAGAACCACCACCCAGGCATTTCTGGCCCCCCAAACACAGCCAAACTTCACATACGGCACTCAAATGCTAAGCGATCGGGGGGCCAAAATCTCCCCCTTTCGCCATATGGTGGCTTAATCCCGTCGTAGCGTGTTGGATCGAGCTCATCCCGAGCCAGGAAACGAGTGCCCTAACGAGCCATACCTAGATCGTGAATTTCAGGCTGCTGACGTGGCCAGCTCGGACCTTTTCGCGGTGGTCTTCGAAGTTGAGCATGTCGAGAAGGGTCTCACCTCTCGCCATACGCTCGAGCGCTTCCTCTTCTTTGGCCTGGATAGCCTCGGCAACTGGTATGAGCTCGGCCAGATGGTGCTGGGAGCCCACGATGACGCCGTCCTGATCACCGAAAATGACGTCGCCCGTGCGCACGACCACGCCCCCGCAGGTCACAGGAATCGCCGTTTCGAAGAGCTTTGCCGTGGTTCCTGAAGTCGGGAAGAAGCCCCGCGAATAAATCGAAATCTCCAGCGTTCGCAGTGTCTCCACGTCGCGCACCGCGCCATCGACGATGATCCCCTCGAGGCCCTTGCGGGCCGCCTCGGTGGCGAACAACTCGCCCGCCAGAGCACGCTTGCCGCCCTGGCCGTCGACGACCAGCACGTCGCCCGGCTCCGCCTCTTGCAGGGCCTGAATCACTGTCAGGAAGTCATCGAGGCAGGTGACCGTGTAGGCGGTGCCGACTAGTTTCAGGTCCGTCCGCACCGGCCGGATCCCGGAGTCCATCACCCGGAGGCTCTTGTCGGCGTCGCACAGCAGGCTCGTTTCGAGGTTCGCCAGGCGCGCTTTGATCTCATCTAGTTTCATGTTTTTCACCTTCTGAGCCCGGTTGGGATGTTCCATGGTCTGGAGGCTGCAGGCGGGCCAGTTTCTCGCGCTTGTACACCCAGGGAGCACTACTTCGGCAAGGCACCTGTCTTCCGAGCTCGCACTACCGAGCTCATGTCGGGAGCTTTACGAGCCAGCTCCACATCCACAAATCCGGCCGCCTCGAGATCCTCACTCAACTCGGCCAGGCTGAATGTTCCCCCCTTCTCCGTCATTACCAGCATGTGAACGGCGAACATCGCCCCGAATGGAGGAGCGATGCGGGCATCATCCATGACCACGTCACGAACCATGATGTGCCCCCCGGGCGCCAGCGCGGCGTGGATCTTCTCGAACAGATCGCGGTTCTGCTGGCGGGAGCTCTGGTGGGCGATGGCGCTGGCCCAGGCGAGGTCGGCCCCAGCCGGAAGGGCATCGTCGCTATAGAAGTCGCCGGCGACGAAGGTGAAGCGGTCGGTGAGGCCGGCAGCCTCGACGTGCTTCCGTGAAATGGGCAGCACCTCGGGCTGGTCGTACAGGGTAATCCGGGCAGCCGGCACCGCCCTCGCGAAGGCGATGCTCCAGGTGGCCGGCCCACCACCGACATCGAGCATGTGCTCGAAGACAGGAGGCCCGAGAGAGGCAACCACCTCGGGCGCCCACCGGCGATTTATCACCTCCATGGCCTCGATGTAGGAAGCCTGTTCGGCGGCAGCTCCGCGAATGCCGGGCCCCGTGTTGACGGGGCCGCCCATCTCGACTGAATCGGCCAGTTGCACCCAGCT
>JAUWTE010000065.1 GCA_030609765.1 Acidobacteriota bacterium | reverse complement strand
GCCTGGCATGAGTTCCGGCCGACGTTGCATCGCAAGGATGGGGAGGAGAACGACACCCATTTCCTCTTCTGGGCCCGTCTGCCGACCACGAACGTGGCGATGGGGTCTTTGGTCTTCGCCGACATGCCCAGCATGGTGGCGTTCTCCGCCGCGCGGCCTGTAGGGGGGAGCTTCGGCACTAAACCCAAACAGGAGGCGCTGGGGAGCAACATCCCCGGCGTCGGCTCGATCCTCGGGATCATCGGAAGCGCCGCCCTGCCTCCCACCGAGCACCTCAACGACAACTACAAGTATCGGATGGAGAGCCCCGGCCAGGTACACAACAACATCGGGTGGCTGCCAAATCTCTATTGGTACAAGGCCTGGCACCTGCCGGAGTACCAGCCCCGGTTGGTGCCGATCGAGCGCCGCTACCTCTACCTCACGGGCCACCACGATCTGGAAAACGACCGCGAGCGACTGAACCTGCCCGAAGACTACTGGGCCCAGGTCAACCGCATGGTCCAGATGTACCGACAATGACCATGAGAGATATGAGGATGAAGAGCGCCCGGATGATGACGAGAGGTAACAGACCTCGACAGCCAACAGACGAGCGTGGCCAGGCGGCGGTGGAGTTCGTCTTCTTCTTCCTGGCCGTCGTCATGATGCTGATGTTCATCATGACGATGTTCTTCTTCGCCCAGGATTTCTTTCAGGGGATCACCCAGGCGCGCCACGACCTGCTCATGGACTTTCGCAAGACGGTTCCGTACGAGGTCGACGCCGATACCGCCTACGGCAAGGAGATCCGCTTGCAGTTGCGGAGGTTTCCATTCATGGAACGCTTCATATCGGGAGTAGTGCCTCCTGTCAGGAATACCCGGCTGGTCGGCGGGGCCGAGCCCCCGTACACCGTGCCGGGAGCTGTCGAGTGCGCGGCGGCGGCGACGCTCGTGGGAATCCAAGCGGGGACCTCCAACGATACAGGACCCGGAGCCTGGGCAGGAGCCGGGATCGGAGCGGCCGCTTGCGGGGTTTATGCAGTTTGGTGATTTGATGACTCTGACGTGTCTGCCGCGTGCGGGCACGAGCCGAAGGAGGCAGTGGTGAGCAAGAAGCTGAAGGTCATAATCGCTGTGATCGCGGGACTATTCGCGGTCATCATCGCGCTCTGCTACCTGCAGGCACGCGAAGCACAGCTCATCGGCATGGCGTCGCCGGTGAACATCGTGATGGTGACCCAAGACCTGCCACAGGGCCATGTGATCACCAACGAGGATCTGGTCATCGCGGCCGTGCCATCGCGATATGCGCAGCCGGGCAACTTCCCCGACGTCCGTGACGTCATCGACCGCATCGTCGTCGTTGCCCTCCTCGAGGGGGAGCAAGTCACCGCCAGCAAGGTCGCCTTCGCGGGCGTCGAGCCCCTCGCCTCCAAGTTGCCGGCGGGGATGCGCGGCGTAACTGTGGCGGTCAACGCGGTGAGCGGCGTGGCCGGGCTGCCGATGCCTGGCGACTATGTCGATGTCATCGGTATTTTCGAGCTCGGCAGCCGTCGCGAGGACGTCATCACGCAGGCTCGTTTTCTGCTGCAGAACGTTATGGTGGCCGCTGTCGATCAAAACACCGGTAGCGTGGCGCAGGCCGGCGACGAGACTCCTGCAGGGACCGGCAGCTCGGCCACCCAAACTGCGACGACGGTGACTGTCGCGCTGTATCCCGAGGACGCACAACGGATAGTTCTGGCGCAGGAGCTCGGTCGCTTGTTCCTGCTCCTGCGCTCGAGCCGTGAGACCGAGGGCGTGCTCGCCTTCGAGCTCCTCGACGCACAGAAGCTCCTCGACTCCGATCTGCCGATCTGGACGCCGGCCATGGAGGAGGCGGAGTTCCGTCGGCAGCTCCTGCAACAGATCCAGTAGGTGCGATATGCGACCCCTACAGCCATCGGTTGAGCTCCCGCGGACCGGCCTGATCGGCACCGTGGTGCTGTGCTTGATGCTGGTGTCGTTGTCTGCCGACTCTGTGGCCGCCGGCGTGGCCGGTCAGGGACGGTCGCAGCAGGACGTGCAGCTCGAGGATCAGTACCTGCAGGTCGGTCAAAGCGTGACGTTGACAGTGCCCTATCGGATCGGACGTGTGTTGATCGCCGATCAGAGTATCTGCACCGGGCTGTTCACCTTGCGCTCCTCCACTCTCGAGGTGCTGACACGCGCGGCCGGCAAGACGGAGTTCATCATTCACGATGTCGCCAATCAGGTGCGCGACACCTTCTACGTCAACGTATTGAGCCGCGAGGCGATGTCGCTGTGGCAGGAGACGCAGCGGCTCTTCGCTGATATCGAGGGTCTGGAGATCGTCGTTGACGGCGACAATGTTGTCCTGCGCGGGTCGCTGTTTTCGCAACTCGACCTCGACCGCGTAGAGGCTGAGGCAGGCCGGTCGGCGAAGCTCTACAGCGAGGTCAGCCTCGACCCCATGGTCTACGTCGTGCTGCACGGCCCCAGCGCCCGCTACCGCGGTCGTCACCTGATGTTCGAGGAGTTCGACTACGAGGACTGGCACCACGGACAGAGACATCCGCATGGCGCCATTCTGCTGGAGAACTTCCAGCTCCTGGTGCTGCGCACCGAGGGTCCAGGTGGCCAGGTCATCGACGAGCGCGCTCGCGAGCTGGTCGACCGCCTCAACGAAGCCTTGCTCGATATCGCCGAGGGCAGGGGAGGCTCCTTCGAGGTCATCGACGACCAGCGCATGCCCGCTGTCGCCTTCCGTCGTGCCGGCCGTGATCCACTGGTGATTGCCCATGTGCGCGGAGGGGACGTCATTGGATATCGGCGACGCAGTCCCGGCTACGACGCCTCGAACGACAGCAACGACCGGATCACGGCCGACCTGGTCGCTGCCTGGTGGCGTGCTGTGATCTCTGATGCGGCGGCGATGTTCATTCGCAAGCAGCCACCCTCTGCGGCGAGTCGCACGGAGGAAGGAAGCGTGCTGCGGCTCATTTACGAGCGTGCCCGTGCACGCAGTGGTGATATCCCGTCAACGCTGGAGCTCGTTGAGGCAATCGGCAGCGCCGATGCCTACGAACGGCGCCAGCTCGAGGCGCTGGGCATGCGTGTGCCGGCTGATTTCAGGGGTGGTTGATGCGCACTCGCGGCAGGAGGTGATATGGGCGGACGCCTGATCGCGATCACGTCCCAGACGGGCGGCGTGGGGAAGACCACGCTGGCCACCAACATGGCATGCGTGGCCGCGCGCGAGCTCCAGCACGACGTTGCGCTGGTGCAGCTCGAGCGCCCGTTCGCGGGCGACAGCACCGTACTGTTCGGCGGCGAGCGTGGCGAGACCCTCGGGTCGCTCGCGGATGAGCTGCCCGAAATGACCGCCGACATGTTCGCCGAGCGGCTGGTGCGCCATGCCTCGGGAGTCGTGATTGTGCCGGCCGCCCTCGATCTGGCAATCGCTGAGCTGGTTACCCCCGCTGTTGCCGCGGAAGCCATCGACCTCCTGCTGCAGGCCTTTCCTTTTGTCATCGCCGACATCGGGCGTGGTACCGATGGCCTGGCAGCCGAGGCACTCGACCGGGCGAGCGACGTCATCGTGCCTACGGGGCCGGACCTTCTCGACGTCAACTGCGGCCGCAAGTCTTTGGAGTACCTGCAGGGGATGATGTATCCGCAGGAGCGCATAAGGGTGCTCCTGAAGCGCGAGCACGACGGTCAGCGCATCAGTCTCAAGATCATCGAGCTGAACCTCGGACAACCCGTCGCTTTCTCGGTGCCCGAGGATGCCAAGGCTCTCGGCGAGGCCTCGTTGCAGGGTCAGCCGTTGGCAGTGGGCAACCGACGACATCCCATCACCCGCGCCCTCGCTGAAATCGTCAAGGAGCTCCTCAGCGAGGAGCCATTGGCGGATGGGACGCGCATCGGTGTGCGGCGACCGGCCGCGGAGCCTGGTGCCGGCCGTGCCGGTGCCAAGCCTTCGGCGGCGGCAGCCGCACGTATGCATGAGCCGGGTCAGGCTATTACCGGCCTTTCGGCTGATGACGTCATCGACATCAAGCGCGCGGTTCACCGGCGCCTGGTCGACGAGATGAACTTGCGCGACGTCGACTACAAGGCCCTCAAGTCGGGTCCGCAGGCGCGTGACTTACGCCTGCGTGCTGAGCAGATGATCGCCCGCCTTCTCGACGAAGAGGCCCCCAGCGTATCCGACAAGGGCGCCCGCCTGACCTTGGCCCGGGACATCCTCAACGAGGCGCTCGGGCTCGGCCCTCTGGAGTACTACCTGGCCGACGAGTCTGTCAGCGAGGTGATGGTGAATTCGGCAGAGGATATCTACATCGAGCGCCATGGTCGCCTCGAGAAGACTCCGCATTCCTTCACCTGCGAGGAACAACTGCGGACGATCATCGAGAGAATCGTTGTGGAGGTGGGCCGGCGCATCGATGAGAACTCGCCGATGGTGGACGCGCGGTTGCCCGACGGCTCGCGCGTCAATGCCGTGATCCCACCCCTCACGCTGGACGGCTCGGTGCTGACGATCCGCAAGTTCTCCAGTACCCCGCTGGGAATCAAGGATCTGATCGCCTACGGGTCGCTTTCCGAGCAAATGGCGGAGTTCCTGCGTGTCTGCGTGGTGGCGCGCAAGAACATGGTGATTTCGGGAGGCACCGGCAGCGGCAAGACGACCCTCCTGAACGTCCTGTCCGGGTACATCCCCGATGGCGATCGCATTGTCACCATCGAGGACTCGGCCGAGCTCCAGCTACCCCAGGATCATGTCGTTCGCATGGAAACCCGCCCGCCCAACATCGAGGGCGAAGGAGCCGTGACGATTCGCGACCTGGTGCGCAACTCTCTCCGCATGCGGCCCGACCGCATTGTCGTCGGTGAATGTCGGGGCGGTGAGGCCCTGGATATGTTGCAGGCCATGAACACGGGGCACGATGGCTCGCTCACCACAGTGCACGCCAACACGCCACGCGACGCGCTGGCCCGCCTCGAGACGATGTCTCTGATGGCCGGCATCGACCTGCCCTCGCGGGCCATCCGCGATCAGATCGTGGCGGCCATCGATGTCATCGTGCAGCAGGAACGCCTACGTGATGGGACCAGGCGGGTGGTGGCGATTTCGGAGCTGACCGGCATGGAGGGCAACGTGTTCACCATGCAGGACCTGTTCGCTTACAAGAAGACCGGTATGGAGGGCCAAAAGGTAATTGGCCATCACCAGCCCACGGGATTGATCCCGACCTTCCTCGATGACCTGCGAGAACAGGGCTTCGAGGTGCCGCGAGAGATCGTCCTTCATCAAATGGCATAGGAATTCGAGTGGAGAGGCGCTAATGACCGGGACGTTCATAGTCTCAGGGATAGTCGGCCTCCTCTTCATGATTGCAGGCTGGCTGCTCGCGGATGACGTGGTGCGCCTGTATCGACGTTATGAGGAATGGGTTACCAGTGAGCTCGAGGTGAATCTGGGGTTCATGGGCTGGCGCGTCGACAAGGCCCGGGCAACCAAGATGTTGCGATGGACCGTGGCGGGAGGCTTCCTCGTGGGGGTGCTGATCTCGTGGTCACCGATGGTCGGTGTGTACGCGGGCCTGCTGTTTGGAGCCCTGCCGGTGCCCCTGGTGCGCTACCTGCGCTCACGTCGATGGCAGGCCTTCGATGAACAGCTTCTCGACGCCGTCACTTTGCTGCGTAACGGGCTGAAGTCGGGCCTGGCGCTACCGCAGTCGATGGAGCTGTTGGTGCGCGAGATGCACTCGCCGATGAACGAGGAGTTCGACCAGGTGCTCAAGGAGGTGCAGATGGGACGCACACTCGATGAGGCGCTGATCGCATTGAACGAGCGCATCGTGCATCCGGAGCTCGATCTGCTGGTCAGCTCGATCGTCACCCTGCGGCGGACCGGCGGCAACATGACCGAGACGTTCGAGCTCATCACCGACACGATCCAGCAGCGCGTGCGCGTCGAGGGCAAGATCCGAGCGCTGACCGCGCAGGGTATGACCCAGGCCTACATCCTGGTCAGCATGCCCTACATCCTGGGCCTGGTCGTCTACCTCATGGATCCCAGCTATATGCAGCCGATGTTCGAGACCGTCGTCGGATGGCTCCTGCTGACATTGATGACAGCCATGGTCATGGTCGCTTGGTTTGTGATCAAACAGATCGTCACGATCGAGGTATAGAGCGATGCCCGTACAAGCATTCTCCTTCCTGTCGGTCTTTTTTCTTACGCTCTTTTCGGTCACCTACATCGTCTATCAGTTGCTTCCGGATAAGCACCAGCTGCAGGCCTTGCGGCGCACCGCCGAATCGATGGCTGCGCGAGGAGAAAAGCCGGCCATCTTCAACATCTTTCGGATGCCGCTGGCGATGCTGCTGCCATTCGCGGCCGGCAAGGGGTCGGAAAGGTACCGGAAGCGTAAGAAGGAGCACCTCGAGAGGGCTGGTCTCGACCAGTCTCTGATGGTCGACGAGATCATCGCCATGAAGATATGGCTGGCGGTGGTGTTGTTTCTGGCGGTCTTGGTCTACCCGATTCCAATGATCTTCAAGCTCTTCATCGGCCTGTTCGGTTTCGTCTTTCCCGATCTGTGGCTCTACGACCGCGCCAAGGCGAGGCGCATTCAAATCATCAAGCAGCTTCCCTTTACGTTCGATTTGCTGGTGCTGTTGGTGGAGGCCGGGCTGGACTTCACCGCGGCGATCGCCCAGACCGTCGAGAAGATGACACCGGGCCCGCTGCGCGATGAGTTCGACCGTCTGCTGAAGGACTCACGTCTCGGTGCTTCCAGGGTCGAGGCGCTCAAGTCGATGGCCGACCGGGTGCGTTTGAAGGAGATCACGACGCTCACCACGGCCCTCATTCAGGCCAGCGAGCTCGGCTCCAGTATTGGTCGCACCCTGCGGCAGCAATCCGAGATCATGCGCTCCTATCGCTTCCAGGAGGCCGAACGTCAGGGCGGCGCCGCTTCCCAGAAGATGCTGGTGCCCATGGTCCTGTTTATTCTGCCGGCGGTATTCATCATCATTCTGGGCCCGTCGGCCGTACGGTTCCTTTATGGCATTTATTAAGACAACAGATGATGGCTGATCGCCGCGCCGAAGTGGTCGACATCGGCTCGATCCCGAAGGCATCTGGAGTTTGGCAGCGGTGTCGGGGGCTCATTGGCGCCGACTCGGAGCGCGTCTCCAAGGGACTCGCCCTACCGCACTGCCAGTCGGTGCACACATTCGGAATGCGGGTGTCACTCGACCTCTTTTTCGTGGACCGGGGTCGCCGTGTTCTGAGGGTATGTCGAGACGTTCCTCCCGGTCGCCTCGTGTGGGGCGGCCTGCGGGCGTCGACGGTGCTGGAGTTGGCTGCGGGCGATGCCCGGAACCTGGGCCTCGAGCCGGGATGCATGGTGCGATGGCAAGATTGCGGATTATCGAGAGCGCTGATGGCGAACAGCGTATTCCGCTCAGCTCGCCCGTCTACGTTGTCGGTCGTGGTCTCGACTGTGAGATTCGACTGGCCGATACGAGTCTGTCGCGCCGGCACGCCCGTTTGTTGGTGCAGGAGTCCGGCTGCTCGATCGAAGATCTCGGCAGCAGCAACGGCACCTTCGTCAACGGCGAGCGTGTGAGCGGAGAGCTTGCCCTGGCTGCCGGCGATATCGTGCATTTTGGTGAGGTCCGCGCTGTCTTCACCGAGGAGGCCGAGGCTGCGCCGCGCAGACGCGGCCGTGGCCGGCCCGAAGCCGCGCCGTCCTCACCACGTTCCTCGGGAGGCATCGGCCTGCGCCAGATGCTCGAGGGCGAGGTCGAGATCGAAGACGAGCTGCGGCAGGCGGCCTCGTCTTGGCGGCGAGGCGGGTTGGGAGCCCGCTTCGGATGGCGATTCAAGCTTGTGATCCTGGTCAGCGGTGTTCTGATGCTCGCCGGGGTGGTGGTAGGAGCCGTGCTCACCTACCAGCAGCGTGACGCCTGGATGAACCGGGCCTACCTCACGCTGCGGCCATTCGCGGCCGACAATCGCGCCGGCCTGGCGATTCGTGACGCTACGCTCATGTCGGGAGACCTTGTGGAAGGCGACCCACGCGTCCTCAATCCCGTGGTGCTGACGGTGGAAGGTATCGCCATGTGGCCGCGGCGGGTGGCCGGGGCGCTTTGGGAAGGATGGCCGGAGCAGGCACCGCCGAGCGACATCTACTTCCGCTTGTTGCCTCCCGCGCCCGGCGCGCCGGAGACCCGGCCGCGCATGCTCCTGCCGGTCGAGGCAGGGGACCGCCACGTTGGCTGGGTGGCGGCCGAGTGGGACCGGGAGGCTGCCGGTGACCTGACTCGCCCATGGGGTATCGTGCTCGCGGTGGCGGCGTTTCTTGTGCTGCTTTCCTACTTGGTTCTGGAGGGGGCTTCGAAAATGGTCACGCGGCCCTTGCGTGCCATGACCGCCGAGGTGCTGGGTGCGAGCGGGGAGGAGCGCCTGCATCTGGAGGCACCGGCGGACGTGCCGGAGCTGGGGGAGCTCATCGAAGCCGTGCGTACCGCTCTGACTGCACGAGAGGCACGACAGAGTCACACGGGCGATGAAACGGCGGGGCGTATCGACGAGTGGACGGAACACCTGCCAGTGCCGATAGTTCTCATCGATGATCAGTACCGAGTTGTGGCCTCGAACGCGACAGGCAGAGAGATATTGAGCTTGTCGTCAGCCGGGGAAGGAGCCGTGCACCTGGCGCGGGCGCTGCAGGGCAGCTACTTTGGCAGCGAGGTCATTCGCCTGCTGAAGGCGTGCCGGCCGGGTGGAGCAGAGCATCTCGAAATCGAGCTGCACCGGGGCGGGGCAGAAGTGCCCGTAACGGTATGGGTGAGCAGACCATCGACGCGCGTCGGATACGCGGCGGCACTGGTCGTAGTCGAGAGCGCTGACGTGGAAGGACGGTAGTGGATATGGCCGAAGGCGCCAGCTTGAAGGCCGTGGCTGGGCGGCAGAGGGGATCTGTCTGGAAGCTCGAGCGCAGCGTGGTGCGGCTCGGCAGGGCAGCGGACTGTGATATTCCCCTGGATGACGCTCTGGCCTCTCGCTATCACGCCGAGATTCACCAAACGGGACAAGGCCTGCGCGTCAAGGACCTCGGCAGCACCAACCAGACCATGGTGAATGGCTCTCCGATCAGCGAGGTGCCACTCAACGACGGCGACCAGATCCAGATCGGCGACACGCGCTTGCAGGTCGTCCTCGGTGCGGCGATGCAGCCGGCAGCTGAGCAGCAACCGTCGCCGCAGCCGGTATCTCCGCCCCAACCGTCATCTCCGCCGGCCGGCCGCCCCCCGTCCGCGAAGAAGTCGAAATCCTCGCCTCCGGCCGCAAAGGAGCCGGCCTCTGAGCCGCCGCCAACACGCAGCGGTCGCATCCGATTCCTGGCGGTCGCCTTGATGGTGGTCATTCTCGGCTTCGCTGCGGTGATCCTCCTGACCAGCGGGGAGGATTCTGCGACCGGGCCGATGGGAGGAGCGGAGACCGCCGACGAACCCGACTCGGGACCGGCCGTGGCATTTCCCAATCAATTGGAAGGAGTGCAAGACGCTGGCTCGGATACCGTCTACCCGGAGGATGCCGTAGCGCTCTATGAGGAGGGATTGTCACTCTTCCAGTACGGCCGTCTGGTACGCGCCCGGGAAACGCTCGAGGCGGCCCTGCAGATTGCACCCGATTTTCGCGAGGCCCAAGACGTTCTGCGTCGTACGGAGTCAGCCGTCGATTCTCGAGTGGCGGCCTCGATGCGGCGCGCCCACTCGGCAATGGAAGCGCTGCGCTATGAGGAAGCCCGGCGGGTACTCGATGAAGTATTTTTCCTGCTCGAAGAGGGTGACGATCGTCTGGTTGAAGCCCAGAGGATCCGGGATCGAATAGGACAGTAGCAATAGAGTAGCTAAGGAGATGGCCGATATGACCGATCCACAGTCCTTGGATCTGCGGCTGATCGTCAAGCGGCACGGGTTGATTCTCGATGAGCGCCCCGTTGACCAGGACACGCTGAGTGTCGGTCGTGATCCTGACTGTGACATCGTGCTCGACGATCCCGCCGCATCGCGGCGGGTGGCAGAGTTCGTTTTCGAGGAAGGCGCCCTTTGGGTCGTGGATTCCGGCAGCATGGGGGGCATCAGCGTCGCGGGAGAGGTCGTGGATCGCAGTCGCCTGCGGCCCGGGGACGAAGTCGAGATCGGCTCGTTCATCATCGAGCTACGCGGAAATGCCGAGGCGTCTGCGGCGGCGGAGCCTACCATGGTCGTCGGGGCCGATATCGTTCCCGATGGCGACCGCACCGTGGTTCTGTCGGATATGCAGGCGAAGCCTGTGCTGGTGATGCCGGACGGCTCCCGCCTCGAGCTCATGGACGGCACGTTGGTGCTGGGTCGCAGCGCGGAGTGCGACATCCTGCTGGCTTCGACTGCGGCCTCAAAGCGCCACGCCGAGCTTCGCATCCATGGCGACTCGGTCACCCTGGTCGATTTGGGCTCCACCAACGGCAGTCGTGTCAACGGCGAGATGGTGAGGGAGCGCGTGCTGGCGAATGG
>JAUWTE010000529.1 GCA_030609765.1 Acidobacteriota bacterium | reverse complement strand
TACTGGGCTGCAAGTAGATCCGAACAAGCGCTTCACGAATCACCATGTCGGCCTCATCGCACTGCGCACATCCGTCGGGTGGAGGTTCAATCGGATCGATCCGCAAAGCCACGTCGAAGACCGCCGGTAGATACGGCCCGTCGTCACCGATGAGGTAGTCAGCATAGGTGTAGGAGTACTCAACCTCACACGCCGGATCAGTCGACATGACATGGAAACCGTCCTGCCAGATAAAGTCCCACTCCAAGTCGAAGCAGGTCTCGGACAAGGGGTCTCCCGCTGGGCACTCGCAGATGAATTCTCCCTCACAGAACGGGGGTTGAGGGCCGAAGTACCGGGAAGTGTTCTCAAATGTGATCGTGACCGTGTCGTTCTCATCCGCGAGGCAGCCGATGGCGTCGAAGTAGGCGGCGCCCACCTTGTGCCATGCCGAGAGAGCCGGGGCAACACACTCGCGGCTTCCATAGTAGTCGTCGGTCGAGATCGCTGGTTGATCCTCTGCCCGCGCAGTCGTGCCCGTCCCTGATACGAGACAGAACGCGACGGCGAGCCCCAAACCCCCCAGCGAGCGCAACAAAGTGATCCACGAATTCCTACGCATCACAGCATTCCTCCTCCCTGATGGCTGACCAATGGCGGTGGGCTCTGATGCCGGGACACAGGTTGTCGCGGATCACAGAGGTATGGCTGCAGAGAGAGGAGAGGGATGGCAGCAGACAGGGAACTACCGCAGAAGCGAGCATCCCTCGGGCGGAGGGCACCAAAAAGGGCCCCACTCCCTCGACAACAACCGAACCCACGTGTGGGCTGAAATTCCCCACGAAGCATCACACGTAGCTGACGGAAGTCCGGTTGCCATTGGGGTGGAACCCGTGACTTTGAGCAGGAACTGATTCACCGTACGGAACGATGCCTCCTGTCCTGCCACTGCGCAATGTACTCGGACGGTTCGCTGATGTCAACCTGGAAAGTGGGCTGAGTGTCAGAAAGCGGTCGCCTTTGGGGTGTTCGCCCGCCCCAGCGGCGGGGGGTGCGAAAGACGAATGGGCCCAAACGAAGGACGGGGGCCGGGCGCACCCTCGCCCATCCCCCGCCGAGATAGGTTTCCGAAAACCCCAGGAAGCCCCCGATGTTGTCTTCGGTCCTGGCCGCCCGTGGCAGAAGTCATCCGGATTGCTAGACGCCTGTCAACTCGAGGCTACTTCGTTTCCGGTTCCTTCTTGGGCGGCACGATCCGGACGGTCCCCGCCACCACGGCCACCGGCGGGTCTCCCTCGTTGAGCAGACACGTCATCTCGATAGGCGCGGTTCGCCCTCCATCGGAGTCCATCACTCCCGGAGACTCCGCCCGCAGCGCTCCCTTCATCGTCCGGAAGGTCACGTAGCAGAGTGCGCCTTCTCCCTCGGCCACACTGGCGCTCGCGACGGCGATCCCGAGGGACCGCACATCCTGCGTCGTGTCGACGATCGTCTCGCGCGAGTAGATGCTGCTGCGCTGCGACCAGACCTCGCCGATGTCGGCCCGCCCGTCGGCAATGATCAGCTGGCCGGAATAGGTGAGCCTGAGTTCGCAGGCGATGACCCCCATTCCGCTGAGATCCGTGCAGATGATCGGAATCGTGACCGTCTCGCCGGCCACGACCTCATGCGCCCCGAGTCCGACTTCCACCGGGCTCGGCGCCTGGGCGACGACCATCGACCCAGCGCCACCCACAGCCAGGATCAACGCCAGGATGATCAGCGAGCTGAACGCGGTCCCTACGGTGTTCTTCTTCTCTGCCAAAGACCTTCTCCTTCTCTCATGACCACGCGCACCTCGACCTGGACTATGGCATGCTCAGAATGCGGCACGCAGCCGTGCTCGACGGCGTTCGCAGACGCGCGAAATAGGTGCCCGCGTCCAGCTCGCGGCTATTCCAAGCAATCACATGCTCCCCCGGAGGATACCACGCGGAAGCCAACACGCTCAGCACTCTGCCGTCGACATCGTGGAGGGTCAGCTCGATCGGCTGCGACCCTGCAAGGCTGAAGGTGAGCGCCATCGGGGACCCTCGCCGGCTGGGGTTGGGACAAGCACTCAGCCGAATCTCTCCCCGCTCCAGCCTGGTATCGACACCCGCGGGATCCGTGAAGCGGACCACCACGGGAAAGCGCACGGCCCCCGGATGGAGGTCGACATCCAGAAGATCCTCGTTGAACGCGACCGAAAGAACTTCGATGGGCACCGGCCCGCTGCCGGAACGCCAGGCCAACACGAGGCGGAGAAGGCACCCCTCGAGAGGTCTCCCCTCCGATCCGGCAAAGACCACCGTCACGCGATCCTCACCCGTGGCCCATTCCCAAGCCCCAGCTGGCAGTCCCACGGGCTCCACGTCCAGGAGCCGAACACGTTGCTCACTGTATCCGAGGGTGATCAGACCGGCATAGACCAGGTAGCCGTCCACCACGGTATGCCCGCATACCGGCACATAGATCTCTCTCTCGGGATTGTACTCCCCTCTCACCACCGGAATGGTCATCGCAATCGGGATCACGTCGCGGCCCGGAGAGGGTCCGTTCCGCTCCCCGGTCACATGACCATCGCCGGGGACATTCGT
>JAUWTE010000162.1 GCA_030609765.1 Acidobacteriota bacterium | reverse complement strand
CCGGGCAATCCGCGCCCGGCATTTCGTGGATTTACAATGCAATGTGCGTGCCACCGCCGCTCTTTGTTGCTTCGCTGAAACGCACGCTACGTGGGCGTTTGAAGCCTTCTCGAAAATAGGCCTGAAACGTCCTTTGTGTGCAATTGGCTTAAATGAGCCGGTTTTTCGTCACTTTCAGATGGTGCTTGGCGATTCAGCAAGGAAGGGATGGCTCTTTCGATGATTTCTCGCGAGTTGGCTGATATCATCCATTGTGGCTGATATCAGCCAGCTCTCAGGCAGCTTCGAGGCCGTACTTCCGCAGGCGATAGCGGAACGTAGCTCGGGACATACCCAGGAGCCGGGCAGCCTCGCTCTTGTTGTCTCTTGACTGCTCGAGAGCCTGTACGAGCAGCATTCTCTCGAGGTCCTCCATGTCGAGGCCACCGGCGGGAAGGCTGAACGGCGCCGAGGCCGGCAGAGTATACCCCTGCTGCAGTCGCGCGGGCAGGTGCTCGAGGCCGATCGAGGTGCCCTGAGTGAGGATCACGGCACGCTCGAGGACATTCTTCAACTCGCGAACATTGCCGGGCCAATCGGACTGCAGGAGAACTCTTCGGGCTTCCGGCTCGATCTCGGTGACAAGCTTCCCCGTACGCTCACCCAGGTCGCGCAGGAAATGCCTCGCCAGCGAGAGGATGTCACGAGGCCGCTGGCGCAGAGCGGGGAGCTGAATAGGAAACACATTGATCCGGTAGTAGAGATCATCTCGGAATTCCCTCTCATGAACCATTTTCGGCAAGTTCTTGTTGGTAGCCACGATGAGACGAACGTCGGCGCTCAGGGTTTCGGTTCCGCCCAGGCGTGTGAACTCTCCCTCCTCGAGAACGCGCAGCAGCTTCACCTGCACGGCGGGTGACATGTCGCCGATCTCATCCAGGAACAGGGTGCCCCCGGCTGCCAGCTCGAAGCGTCCGATCTTGCGCCTGTCGGCCCCGGTGAAAGCACCCTTTTCGTATCCGAACAGCTCACTCTCCAGTAGGTTCTCCGGCAGAGTCGCACAGTTTATTGCGACGAATGGGTGACCCGCGCGTGGGCTGTTGTAGTGGATGGCCCGCGACAGGAGCTCCTTACCCGTGCCGCTATCGCCTGTGATCAGGACGGTCGCGTCGGTCTGTGCGACATCGCCGGCCAGGCGCAGAATCTCGAGCATCTCCGGGGAGGTACCGACGATAGCGCTGAAGTCATATTGACGCTCGAGCTCTTCCCGCAGCACGCGGTTCTCTGCGACCAATCGCGTCAGGGCAAGAGCCTTCTCGACAGTGTGCCGAACATCTTCGCGACTGAGGGGTTTCTCGATGTAGTCGAAGGCTCCTGCCTTCATAGCCCGTACCGCGGAGGCAACCGTTCCGTAGGCTGTCACCAGGATGACCGGCAGATCAGGGTCGGTTTCGTGAAGGCGACGCATGAGGGCGAGGCCATCCATGCCCTTCATCCTCAAGCCGGTAATCACCCCATCGACTTGCTTCTTCGCAACGATCTCGAGGGCCTCGTCTCCGTCACGGGCGGTGAGAAGGTCAGCGCCCAGCCCGGAGACGGCATCCACGACCGCGTCACGGGTGCTCGGCTCGTTGGACACAAGAAGCAAAGAGGGATTCATGAACCTGCGACCTTCCCTTGATTGTGGCTCAAATGCTCCGCCTGATTATAGGGAGTCAGCACGTCACCCCCAAGGGGGTGTATCCTGCATGCAAACGAAGCTTGATTCCGTGTTGACGTCACGGCGGTGTTCTACCGCCTGGCGACGATGAGTCCACCGCATCGGGGAGCAACCCACAGAGAGGGCATGGGCCCCGCTTTCACAAGGAGTTTTCCGTTGGCCGTCACCGCTGAATTGATCAGTCAGGCATTGGAGCAAGTGAAATTCCCGGGCCTGCCGCGGGACATCGTTTCCCTCGGCTTCGTTGAGGCTATCGAAGTGGAGGAAGGCGTTGTCACGATCAGATTGAATATCCCTGCCGGCAACCCGCAGGCAATCGAGCAGATGGCCCAGGACGCACATGCCGCGGCTTCGACCCTCTCGGGGGTAACCGAGGTCAATTTGGAAGTAATGGCTCCCCAGCCCAAGGGCGTGGCTCAGCCAGGCGGTGGTTCCGCTCAGGCCGAAGGCTCACAACTGCCCACGGCGGGCCCCCCGCCGCCCCCGCCGGGCGCCAGCCCGGATGGAACGCCAATGGGGAGTGGTGGTCAGCCGGAGCCGCTCATTCAGCGCGATCCGATTCCAGGTGTTCGCCACGTTGTGGCCGTGGCGTCGGGCAAAGGTGGTGTCGGGAAGTCGACGGTAGCAGTGAACCTGGCTGCAGCCCTCAGCATGCTCGGCGAGAAGGTCGGGCTCATGGATGCCGATATCTACGGGCCCTCGATTCCCACCATGCTGGGCATTCATGAGGAGCCCGAAGTTGTCGAAATCGACGGCGCTAAGAAGCTCGGCACCATTGAGAAGTACGGCCTGAACCTGATGTCTCTGGGTTTTCTCCAGGAACAGGATGCCCCGGTCATCTGGAGGGGGCCGCTCGTGATGAGGGCGGTCCGGCAGTTCCTCCGCGATGTCGACTGGCGCGGCAGCGAGATCCTCGTTATCGATCTGCCTCCGGGAACCGGAGATGCTCAACTGACACTGACGCAGTCGGCTCCCCTCGATGGCGCGGTCATCGTGACCACGCCTCAAGACGTCGCGCTCATCGACGCGCGCAAGGGTCTGCACATGTTTCGCGAGGTCGGAGTGCCGGTCATCGGAATCGTCGAGAACATGTCGATGTTCCGCTGTCCTGATTGCGGCCACGTCGCGCACATCTTCAGGACCGGCGGCGGGGAGCGGACGGCAAGTGAGCTCGGCGTGCCGTTCCTGGGGTCAGTGCCGATCGATCCTATCGTGACCGAGTCAGGAGACCTTGGCTCTCCGATCGTCATGTCACACCCGGAGAGCGAGGTCGCGAGTGCGTTCCGCGACATCGCGGCCAAGGTTCTGGAAAGCTTCGGCTCGGGCTAGAGCCTCATCTCGAGAGCAGCCCGAGGGGGCCCAGCGCGTTGAGCGGGCACCACCGCCCGAAGGGGTCAGTGTTGCAGCAGCTCGATCAGCGCATCGAGAGCGCGGAGCATTTGGTCACGCGCATCGAGATCTGCGTCTTCGGCTTGTCCATCTCGACGAGTCGTGACCAGCAGGCGGCGAGCCGCGTTGAGCTCGGATCGGGCCAACATTGGTGTTCCACGCGCCAGTGTTGCTGCCGCGGCATCGAGGCGCGCGCTCAGGCGGCCGAATTCAGGTCCTGCGAACGACGTCATCACGTCCACGCGCAGGGCCGCCAGTTCCGCCTCGGCGAGCTGCGTCAGCCGGATGCCGTCGTACAGATACCTACTTGCCGAACCGACACCCGACTCTCCCAGTACGAGAGTCTTAGGTGGCGCGTCGGGAATGCCTGGCAGCGACATGGCAGTGCGTCCATTGAGAGATACGGTGTGGGTGCCTGTGCGGGCGTCCGCCACGATCTCCAGCTGGTGCCATCGTCCAAGCTCGATGGACTGCACGAGATCCCAACGACCGGCGGCGGTGGTGATCTCGATGCCGTCGGCGGTCAGCAGAAGGACCAACGCGCTTCTGCCGTCGCGGGGCTCCTGCCGATCCCACTCCGCCAGGAGCCTCACCTCTTGCTCTCCGGACTCCACCAGGAAGGCGAGCTCCAGTCGATAGGATGTCATCGTTAAGGGCAGATCCTGGAGCAGGTGGGCCGTAGCTCGCGGACGGCTCGTGAGGCGCAAGGCGTGCTCGCCCTCGAAAGCGACCTCTGAATCGGCGATAACCTCGGGGGCGGCACCGCGCGAGCCCCAACCATTCACGACGAGCGGGAAGTGACTGACGACGGGCAGCGAGAGGCTGAGGAAACCGGTCTCGAAGCCGCCGTTGGTCACACGGTTGAGGTCCTCATCGGTGTTCGCACGGGCCATGCCGAGCATGCCTATGGCCACGACGAGTGTGGCGACACCGATTTGCCTCATTCTGGAGTACATAGCTGGGTATTCTCTCACGCGGTTCTGCGCTTGCCGTATAATAGCAACTAATATACAAAGGATCCGCACCCTTCTTTCGGGCAACAGGGCCAGCGCCCCTGTCGCCGCTCCCCTTGACGCAATGAACAAGGAAGGTACGTGATGGAGGAGCAGTCGGTAAATGTGACCGTTGCGGACTCGGGGCTCATCGACCTTATCCCCGAAAATATCGACAAGCTTCCCGAGGAGCCGGGCGTGTTTCTCATTGTCAGCCCGGGGCAGAAGGTGATCTACGTTGGCCACGCGGGCGATGAAGGTCTGCGCAACAGCCTCTGGGAGTTTTTCGAGGACCGGGCAATTCCCGCCGCGACTTTTTTCCGCTACCGCACGGCTCGCGATGGCTCCATCGCCGAGGTCCTTGCCGGGGACTACATCAACGCGATGAAGCCCCCCTACAATGTTGGCTACGGTCGCTATCGGCCTGCCGAGACCAGCCTAACCAAGGGAAAACGCAAGATTCGCCAGGCGGCGGTGAACCCATGAACAACAAAGAAGATACGTCCAGAAAGTCACTACTAGGCGATCCTGCCGGGGGTGCCGATCCGCGAGTCTCGCGCCGCGATCTGCTGCGTTGGGCGAGCGCGCTCGGTGTTGGCGGAATCGGCGCCGGGCTGATCAGTTGCAGCGACCCACCGGAGCAGGACATCAGCTCGGGCGTCACCCAGCCGACCACTGCGCAAGCAGGCAGCACCGTCAATGGTGTTGTTACCGGGCTGTTCAGCCGGGTCGGCGTGCGAAACGCCAAGCTGGAAGTCGTAGGTGAGGGTACGGTGAGGGCCGACTTTTCAGGTGCCTTCACCATTCACATCGAGCTTCCGGGCGACTACACGCTCATCGTCAGTGCCAACGACTTCGTAACCCGCCGGACGGCCCTGAGACTGAGTGGCAATACAGCCTTCGGCATGACTCTCATGGAGAGCGACGAGGGGCCAGGCGCAACGTTCTTGAACCAGTATGCACGCGGTACAGGTCCGACATCGGGGCCGCCCCCGCGCACGCCAGGACAGACGAATCGCTGGGTTAGTTCGCCCAGGGTGTTGATCTACCGTCGCGTCGCAGGCGATCCCTCGACTGTCGTGCCAGGTGCCCAGATCGACCGCATCACCAACGTCGTCAACAGCACCTACGGCCAGTTCACCGCCGGCGCGCTGGGTTTCTCTCCGATGATCGAGCAGGTTGACTCAGTGCCCCCAGCGGACCCTGCCCAGATTCCGATCGGAGCAATAGGCTTCTTCCAGACCTCCGACGGAAGCCGTGGTGGCGGCACCAATGGCGCGATATCAGATCCGTTCGAGGCTGCATCTGGCTATGCCTTCACCGGGCTCGATGCGCCGGTCGGTTTGCTGAATCGGGTCTTTGGCCAGTCTCTCGGCGAGACGATTGTCGACAGCTCGATGCTCTCGGTGATGAACCCCAGCGGGCAGAGCTCGTTCAGCGAGAAGGACACCCAGGCGTCGACCTTTCTCTACAATCGGCCACCGGGCAGCCGGTCGCCGGACGTCGACCCCGAGCGCTACTTCATCAATCTCTAGATCAGACCCGGCAACGTCCAGCAGCGAAAGCATGGGTCGACTGTCGGGTCTATCTCTGCCCGCCCGTTCCGCACACAAGGCGCGGGATTGCCGCACGATTCAATGAGCTCACAGTCGCCGGAAGAGCAGATGCGAGAGGCCTGGGACCGGGAGTATGCGGAGGTCCATGCCTACACGACCTCCTACCGTCTCGATATGGATCGAGGGCTCCACTTCCTGCTCGCCTACCTGGACAGCCGCGGCGAGGCGCTGGCCGAACCAGTGCTCGACTGTGGGTGCGGGGTCGGCCGCAACACACTTCCGCTGGCGCGCCGCGGGCACCGGGTATTCGGCCTAGAGCATTCCAGCGTCGCGCTGGAGCGCCTGCAGGATTCCCTGCGTGAGGAAGGTCTAGGCGACCGGGTCACAGCGACGCAGCATGACTTGGGAGAGTCTCTGCCCATTCAAGATGGCAGCATCGGGACCGTGCTCGACATCACCGCTGTCGACAACCTCGTCGATCCTGTTCGCAGGCAGCGATATGGCACCGAGGTGGCGCGGGTCCTGCGACCCGGAGGGCTCGCTCTGGTCGTGACCTTTGCTCGTGACGATGGCTACTATGGCCGGTGGCTCGGCGGCACCCAAGGCCCAGATAACGGTGTCGTCGAGGACCCGCACACGGGCATCCGCAACCAACTCTTCACCCACGTGAGCCTGAGCTCGGTCTTCAGCCCACCGCTCCACCCGCTGGTACGTGGCACCCTCGTCTTCCTCGACGACGCGGCCGGCACCCCCTGGACCCGCCGGTTCTTGGTCCACCTCTACCGCAAGCCAGACCGTAGCTGACGCTCGGCTGCCTAGGCGCGCTCTAACCGTTAGCCTTCCGGCTGCCAAACGTCGCCAGCGTCGAGGCCCGTGGAGCCAGGGGGGGGCTCGCTGCCGGCGTCGACGGGCCGATACTGGAACTCGGCCCGTTTCGCGCCCTCCGACTCGTAGATCCGATAGCCGCGCACCCAACACGGTTGTGTCACCTCGAGTCGAACACCATCGGTGCGCGTGTGCAGGAGACCCACAGCCGTTTCCTCGGGCTCTGTCACCTCCGTGTCGGACGGAGCGAGGTCAACGCGAAGAGTGCGCCAGTCGACCGCACGGCGCTGCTCCGGCTTGCGTTCCTCGATCTCACCTCCGCGCCTTCGATCGCGCATCTTGCGGAGGAAATCTTTTCTCTTCATAGCTTGGCCAGTTCCTCATGAAAGTAGACCGCGCTGGCGACGCCCCTGTAAAAGTTCTCGAGAGAGAGATTCTCGTTCGGAGCATGGGCGTTCTCATCCGGAAGGCCCAAACCCATGAGAACCGCAGGCACGCCGAGGATCTCGTCGAGAAGGCTAACGAGTGGTATCGATCCGCCCTCACGGATATACACGGGCGCAGCCGAGAATCCGCGCTCGAGGGCGCGG
>JAUWTE010000050.1 GCA_030609765.1 Acidobacteriota bacterium | reverse complement strand
TGAGCTGGCTCGAGCCATGGGCATGCCGGAGCAGGATGCCACCGCTGTGAGGTTGGCTGCACTGTCCCATGATCTCGGCCGGTCGACGATTCCGGACGAAATCCTCAACAAGAGCGGGAAGTACACCGACGCTGAGCGTCGGTTGCTCGAGGAAGCGCCCATGATGGCGGCGGAGATGTTGGAGGGCGTGGCTGCTCTCGCTCCGGTACAGGAGTTTGTGCGGCACCACCAGGAGCGTTGGGATGGCAGCGGGCACCCGAACCATCTGCAGGGTGAACAGATCCCGTTGGGTGCCCAGATCGTGGGCATCTGCGATGTTTTTCAGACTCTCCTCACGCCCAAGAGCTATCGACCGGCAATGGAGGAGGAGCAGGCCCGCGACATCCTCTTGCGGGGCGCGGAGAAGGTCTGGAATCCGGAAGTAGCTAGCACGTTTGTTTCACAGGTCGTCACTCCGGAGTCGATCGCGTCCGAGAGCGGCCAAGAATCCGCATGAAGTGCTGAGAACAAGTGCATGACGAAAGCGAGGTGAATGGAACCATGACGGTAGTGGGAGGCTTGAGGGCCGGCGCCGTCGCGGTGAGCAGTCGACCGTTACCTGTGGTGGCACGGGAACGGGCGAGTAAGTTGCTGACCGTGGCAGAGGTGGCCGACCTATTGCGCATCAATAAATCGACCGTGTACCGAATGGCCAAGCAGGGCAGGTTGCCTGCAACTCGGGTGGGACGTCAGTGGCGCTTTCGCGAAAGCGTGTTGGACGGCCTGCTAGAGCCGAGCTGAGCTTGTTCGCAGGGCCAGGGGTTCATCCGGCGATCTGAGAAGACACGTGCACCGGTTTCAAGGGGGCCGGACCATGGGGGCCACTGCTGGCGATCGAAGATCGCAGCAAGAAGCCGGTGTGGGAAGATCCAAGCTCTTCCCACACCGGCTTTGATTCCTTCGGGCGGCGCCGCCTCGGCATCTCGGCTGCGCCGCCGACTCGTTTGGACTACTACTCCTCAGGCATGCGCAACGGCACGAAGGCGAACTGACCGTTTGTGCGCCGGATCCTGAGCAGTGCGACCTCGTCGGGTCCGAAGCTGCTCAGAGCTTCCTCGAACTCCGCGACGCCGGCCACGGGTTGCCTGGCTACCTCGAGGATGAGATCGCCTCGAGCGAGAAAGGCCTCGGCCGCAGCGCCGGCGCGTGCCACCTGCGTGACGACAACACCCTGGAGCTCACCCTCATAGCCGATCTGCTCGGCGATCTCCGACGTGAGGTCTGTGACAGTGAGCCCGAGAGTGTGGGAGATGGTGTCGGGGATGGTGGTCTCTTCGGGACGCTCCTGGCGGCCGCGATTCGTGCCTCCAAGGTTGCGACGGAAGATCTCTTCCTCGGCGGGGCGCTCGCCGAGAGTGATCGATACGGTCGCCTCTTCGATCCCGCCCTGTGCGGCCTGCAGCACGTCGAGGGTGATGGTGTCGCCCGGTGGGACGATGGCGATGCGCTGCAGAAAGTCCTGGTTTCCATCGAGCTTCGAGCCGTCCATCGCGACGACGATGTCGCCGGCACGCAAGCCTGCCTGATCCGCCGGTTCGCCTGGATTGACCTCCTGCAGGACAACTGCGCCGTCAAGGTCCATGCCAGCGACGCCGAAACCCTCGGCCAGAGCATCGTCCAGAGGGCCAATGGTCACGCCCACCCAACCGCGAATGACGCGACCATGGGCGATGAGCTGCTCCGCTACCTTGCCAACGAGGTTCATGGGCGAGGCAAAGCCGACTCCCGAGTACTGTGCCTGGAAGCCGCTGGAGACGATGGCCGTATTCATGCCGATGACCTCACCCTTCAGGTTCACCAGCGGCCCGCCCGAGTTGCCGGGGTTGATAGCCGCATCGGTCTGGATGAAGTCCTGGTAGAAGTTGGCCGTCAATCGGAGCTGCGCCCGGCCCTTGGCGGAGATAATGCCGGCAGAGACGGTGTTGGTGAGGCCGAACGGCGCTCCCAACGCCATGACCCATTCACCCACGCGCGCCGCGTCCGAGTCGCCCAGAACCAGGTACGGAAGGTCCTCGCCCACGTCGATCTTGAGAATAGCTACATCGGTACCGATGTCGAGGCCCACGATCTCGGCCTCGTACTCATCCTCGTTGCTCAAACGGACGATGATCTCCTTGGCCCTGACGGTTTCGACTTCGTCGCGGTCGCCGAGAATTCGCGAGATCACGTGCGCATTGGTGAGGATGTACCCAGTCCGGCGGATGATGAATCCGGAGCCCTGTGACGGGGGCATCGGCTCGGCCTCCATCTGGGGCATCTGACCTTCCGGATTCTCCTCATCGGGAAAGTAGCGGCGGAAGATGTCGGGCTGGGCATCCTCCGGCCTCATCTCGTGTTGGGCCTGGATGTAGACAACAGCAGGCTGGGCCTTCTCAGCGACGTCTACGAACGCTCCCTGCGGGATCTGCGCGTCGAGAGCCGGTGCGGCTGCCGTGTAGGAGGCAGCAGTGACCTCCTGTACTGTTGCGGAGCCCGCAACAGCGGTGCCCAGCTGTGCGGCACCGAAGCCTACCACCAGGCCCATTGCCAACAGGCCGGTCGAGGTCATCAGTCGTTTTGCTTTGTGGGACGAATTCACTACTACCCTCCTGGCTACCGAGTTCTTTCTCGCAATTTGAGTGTGGGGGTTCTCGCGGGCAGTGCTTCCAGCCGCCCGTGTCCTACCTAGGACGCGGCGAACGACATTTTGGTCGAAACGACTCGTGGAAGATGCTGGCCACCCTGAACCTCATAGGTTACCGCGTCAGGTAGTTGATGCGAAACAGTGTGCCCGAGGCTGTCGTTTGATCAGAAGGGACCATGGCAGTCGGGGCGGCGGCGGGAATCGCGGCGAGCGCAACAGAAGGAGAGGCTACAGCGGTCAGAGAGCGTGGGAAGAATGGCAGCGCGCCTTGTCCTCACACGCCCTCGCACTCGCTCGCTAGGCCACCCGCTGAGTAATCCGGGCTAGGCAAAAAAAGCGCCCGGGTGATCTCCGCGATGGCCTCCCAACGGTTGTGCCTGGCTCCCTCCAGCGTGGCGGTTTTTCCGGCTCCCTTCCTCCCCTTGCGGGTCGGTCGGATACCGGGCTCCTTCCTCGCCTTCAACGAAAACTAGGCTTCTCGCCGTTTGGCCGGGGATATCACCCGAGCACAACCTATTTACCTCCGTTCCGAAAATCTGTCAACGACTTTTTTCGGTCACAGGCAGAAAAAGTGAAAGAAATTCCGGTCACCCCCGTCGCCCGCCCATGGGGCACGCTCCGCAGCCGCGATCCGTCAGGAAGGTTGGGCTAGCCGCGGTCGGCGATCGTCACGTACCTGCGCCCCGTATGACCGATGTATTGGGCCCGGGGCCGAATCAGGACATTCGCTGAATGCTGCTCCATCACGTGGCTGGTCCAGCCTGCCACACGGCTTATGGCGAAGAGCGGAGGGAACAGGTCGGCCGGGAAGCCGAGATAGGTGTACAGCGAAGCCGAATAGAAGTCGACGTTGATCGCCATCCCCTTGCGATCCTGCATGACGTCGATCATGCGGCTCTGGATATCCAGCAGCGTGGGGTCACCCTGCCCAGCAGCGGCCAGCTCCTCCGCCACCCTCTTCAGGTGGCGCCCGCGTGGGTCCTCGACCTTGTAGACGCGGTGGCCGAAGCCCATGATGCGTTCCTTCTTGGCCAACTTGGCGTCGATGTAGTCAGGCACCCGCTCGGGCGAGCCGACTTCGTAGAGCATCTCGAGCACGCGCTGGTTCGCGCCTCCGTGCAGCGGTCCCTTGAGGGTGCCGATGGCCGAGGTGATGGCCGAGTACATGTCGGAGAGAGTTGCCGAAGTGACTCGTGACGAGAAGGTCGAGGCGTTGAATCCCTGCTCGGCATGAATGACCAGTGCCATCTCCATGGCGCGGGCCGCCTGTGCGCTGGCGCGCTCGCCGAAGCACATGAAAAGGAAGTTCGCGGCATGACCGAGTGCCGGGTCGGGAGGAACAGGCTCCTGGCCCCGACGAGATCGAAAGATCGCTGCGGTGAGGGTCGCCAACCGCGAGGTGAGCTTCACGGCTTTGCGCCGGTTCGCCTGCGGTGAGATATCTTCCGCGTCGGGATCATACTCGCCCAGCGCCGAGGTGGCCGTGCGCAGGATCGCCATCGGCGGAGCCTCAGAAGGGGCAGAGCGGACCAGATCCAGAACCGGCTTGTCGACCTCACGCTCACGGGCCAGCAGCGTGACCATGTCGGCGAGGTCGGCCCGGTTCGGCAGGTCCCCGTTCCAGAGGAGCGCAACAACCTCCTCGAAGGTCGCGTTTTCGGCGAGGTCGTGGATGTTGTAGCCACGGTAGATGAGCTTGCCTTCCTCACCGTAGACCGTGCTGACTGAGGTCTCCGCTACGACCACTCCCTTCAGACCGGCAGCAACGGAGCTCTTACTGTCGTCGGCGGGTTTCTGGCTAGAGGGGCTTTCGCTCATCACTTCTCCCGCAAAGCTTGGCTTGATGCTGGGTTGTGGACAGCAAGTCCCGCGGGAACCGGGCACGCGGGAAGGCAGCTACAGCGTCGCAACATCCTACTGATTTCGAGGGGGTGGGACAAATGGGACCCTGCTAGCGCCGTCTCAAGGACTCGACTAGCTGGTGTAGCTGTGCGGAGATCTCGACCTCGTACGGAGCGGGTTTCTCGAGAGCTCGGGTACTCTCCGGGGTGGCGGCGAGCTGCTCTGCAGCTCTCCGTTGGACGTCCAACAGGGCAGGAGCCTGATGCAGCGGGACGCCATCCCGCATCACGGGCTCGATCAGAGGCTCACCCTCGAGTTGCTCATCGGCCATGCCGATGATGTCCCTCATGAATGAGCCTCCATTGCGTTGCCTCCAGACCTGCTTGCGGCCGGGAAGGGTGATCTTGCCAGTGCTCAGCTTGATCACCGGAATCTCGTCGCCAGATCCATCCACGCAGGCCACCAGCTTGTATGTGCTATCGAGCGAAGGCGCATCTCCGCTCGTGCCGAGCTCGGTTCCTACGCCAAAGCCGTCGACTTCGGCCCCGGCCAATAACATGTCATGAATCTTGAACTCGTCGAGCCCGCCGCTGGCGAAGATCTTCGTGGCCTGCAGCCCCGCTTCATCGAGAATCGCCCGAACCTCCCTGCTGAGGGTGACCAGATCTCCACTATCGAGACGCACCGCCGCCAGCTTGCGCCCCACCTTCTCGAGCTCGCGCGCCACCCGCACTGCCACCCGCGCCCCGTCGAGGGTGTCATACGTATCGATAAGGAGAGTCGGGTCGCCAGGGTAGGAGTCGGCAAATGCCAGGAACGCCTCCTCTTCATCGGGATAGAACATGATGAAGGAATGAGCCATGGTGCCGTAGGTGGGGATCTCGAAGCGCTGCCCGGCGAGCACGTTCGATGTGCCGATGCAGCCGCCGATGAAGGCCGCCCGTGCCGCCAGCAATCCCGCCTGCGGGCCGTGGTCTCGGCGCGGCGAAAAATCCACGACCTGACGGCCGGAGCTGGCGCCGACTACGCGCGCGGCCTTGGTAGCGATCATGGTCTGGAAGGTGATCATTGTGAGCAGATAGGTCTCGACGAGCTGGGCCTCGATGATCGGAGCCGTGACCGTTACCAGGGGCGTGGGTGGAAACACGACGGTTCCCTCAGCAATGGCGTCGACGGAGCCGCTGAATCGAAAGCTCGCGAGGTAGTCGAGGAAATCCGTACGGAAGTGTCCCGTGCCTTCGAGCTGCTGCAGGACCTCCGCGGTGAAGCGAAGATCTCTCAGGTATGCAAGAGCTTGCTCGAGACCGGCGGCGACGAGGTATCCGCGTTGTGGCGGGAGACTCCGAATGCTCAGATCGAAGGTCGCCGTGCGGTCGGCCGTCCCCTGCGAGAAATAGCCGGCCGCCATCGTCAACTCGTACAAATCGGTGATCAAGGCGAGCTGCTCGGGAGTAACGAGACCGTGCCTCATCAGGGACGCACCTTCCAGGTCCTTCGGCAGCCTGCTAAAGAGAGCGCTCGATCCTGTGGATGTCCTCGACAGGTGCGTCAGGATCCTCTGTGGACCTATAGAAGCAGCGCACCACGAGCGTTACTTGGGCGTCCTGGGGAGCGGGAAGGACCTGGACGACGTTGCGACTCTGCCCGGGGCGCAGGCGAGTGTCGATGGACACCTTGGCGCCCTCCAGGATCATGCGCGCTACCGAGGTCAACAGCTCGTCGTCGGCATTGAATACCTTGCGCCCGAAAACCACTTCCCTCGAATGAACGCGATCTCCCCACCGAGTAGAAATCTCCAGCACGAGCTGGCGTGACGGCATGCCGGTCGGCAGCCAGTGGCCCGCAGCACGGTTTTCAATGTTCACCCGCACGCTCACGCTGCCACTCGCCGGCGTCACTGCGACGAGTTCCAGGCCGAGTGCGCGCCGTAGCTGGGAGAGATCTCGGCCACCGGGAATCGCGTGAAAACCGACGAATTCGGTGCGGCCCGTGCGCTTGATATGCTCCCCGACCGTCGTTCCCATCACCAACGGCATGTGGCAATCCTGGCAAGCCACGAGCTGCTGCTCGTAGGGGCCCTGTGCATACTCCGTAAAGGTCGTCAGGATCGGGGCGCCGGCACGGCTCTGGTATTCATGGCAAGTCGCGCAGTAGCCGGCCGTGCCCATGAACTCGGAGTAGACGGTCTCGTGCTTTGGCGACTCTGCGTCGGCGAGCGGACCGTATGCTGTGTTGGAGGGACCGATATCGAAGGCACCAAACTGCTCTAGGTCCGCTCCCTTGACCGAGTGGCAGAAATCACACCCGATTCCCTCGGCAATGCGCAGGTCGTTCTCGGCCTTGGCGGTCACCATGAGGGTGGCTGGCGCGTGGCAAGTTATGCAGATGCCCGTGATTCCCTCTCCCGAAAGGGCTATAGCCTCCCGCATGCCAGCTTGGAACAGCGGGTCCTTGTACGCCTTCGCGTGCACCGACTCACGCCACACATCATAGATATCGCCATGGCAGGCACCACAGACGACGCTCGGCATGTAGGCGACGGACCCGAAGTCGAAATTCCGCAGAGAGGGGGGCACGTTGGCCTGCGGGCTCTGGGCGTTTCCTGGCTCTGCCATGCCGATCATGGCAACCAAGAGAACACTTGCGACAGCGCCTACCAAGTGCCGAAGGGGTCGGTTCATTATCGCGGCCTCCCGGGACGAAGATTGGAAGATCAACATACGACTAGATCGTTTCATTGGCAAGGCACAGCCAAGCCTATCCATCGTGCTGACAAATACGATGAGCAGGTGCTAATATAACCGCCGATCGGCACTTGGGAGGGTGGCCGAGCCCTCGAAGTTCGGCCGTAGGCGTCTACGATGCAATCGATAGGAGAGAGCCCAGTGAAGAAGAGCGGATGGATTCTTCTGGCAGTGAGCTGCATGGCATTGGCGGCGCTGGCCGTCGGTTGGCCGACCGCGGAGGCCGCGACCAGCTCGAGTGACCCTGTCCTGGCGGCGCATTCCTCGATGCCTCAGGACCATGCTTTCGAGGGCGGCCGCACGGCTTGCCGCAGGTGTCACATCAAGCAGTATCGCTCCTGGGAAGCCACGCCCCATGCCAAGGCCCTCGAGACGCTGCCCGAGGAAAGCCAGTCGGATCCCGCTTGCCTGCAGTGCCACACTACAGGCTACGGGGCAGCCACGGGCTACACCAGTGTCGCTGACACGCCGAACCTCGCCAATGTCACTTGTGAGGCTTGTCACGGCGCGGGAGCCGACTACAAGGATCGTGACACGATGAAGGATCGCGACGCGTCTGTCGCGGCAGGGCTCCTCATCCCGAACGAGGCGACATGCATGGGGTGCCATAACGCCGAGAGCCCAACCTTCTCCGGCGAGTTTGATTACGAGGCAGCGAAGGCGGCCGGCGTACACGAAATCGGCGGCTAGCACAGAGCTAGATGCCGCGTGCTGGACGCGCGACGCGATCTGAAATCTCGAGAGCGACACCCGATGAGACGGCTACCGGCGTTATTTGTGTCCGCTAGCCTGCTGGCTGTGGCCGGTATGGCGGTCGTGTTCCTCCTTGGTACCCCCGCGGCGGAAGCGACATTTCGGCTGCATGAGGCTCTCGGGCCGCCGGCCGCGGGTTCTTCCGAAGTGGTCGGAATACATGGCTCGGAGCCTGTGCCTGGTGGATCGAGGCCGGCGCCGAGATTGGCGCCCGCGCCTGGTCGGCAGGCGGACTTCACCAACGAGGAGTGCCTCCTCTGTCACGCCGAGCCCGACGTCGTAGATATGGCGGAAATCGCGCCACGCGAGGGGCTAGTGGTGCTCGAGGATGACCTCTCGCACAGCGTGCACGCCGATTTCGATTGCGTCTTCTGCCACTCGGAGATCGACGATATCCCCCACGCACCTGAGCTCCCACGGGCCGATCCTCTGGCCTGCTCCGAGTGCCACGATGACGTCTACGACCAGTACCAGCGCAGCGCTCATGGCATCTCACTGCAAGCGGGAGATGTGCATGCACCGGCATGCACGAGCTGCCACCGCACGCACGACATCCATCCCGTAGACGATCCCGAATCCCAGGTGCACCCACTTGTCCTGCCGGAAACCTGCGGCGTATGCCATGGCGACGAGCAGTTCGCTCTCGAGCACGCTGTCCACGTTCCTGACGCCTATCAAACCTACGTCAGCGGTGTCCACGGTCGCGGGCTTCTGCGCGCCGGCCTGTTGATCTCAGCAAGCTGTATCGACTGCCACGGCAGCCACTACGTTCTCTCAGAGACCGACCCCGACTCTCCGGTTTCTCCGCTCAACGTCGCCGACACGTGTGGCACCTGCCATCTGGGTCTGCTGGCGGAGTTCAACGAGAGCATTCATGGGCGGCTCTTGGCGGAGGGTCGCACCGACGTGCCGACCTGCTCGACGTGCCACAACACGCACGGAATCGCCCCTGCCGGCGTGGACACCTTCATAGCCGGTGCGGTGGCCGAGTGTGGCACCTGTCATGCCGACATGCTCAATACCTACACGGGTACCTACCATGGCAAGGTCACGGCCATGGGGTTTACCGGGATCGCCGCTTGTTCCTCGTGCCACACGGCGCATCACATCCTGCCGGCCAGCGACCCCGCCTCGAGCGTTCACTCCGACAATCTGTTGGCCACATGCGCCTCGTGCCATGAGGGAGCCACGGAGAACTTCACGGGCTACATCGTGCATGCCGACCCCATGGACTCGCAGGAGTTCCCGCTACTGTTCGCGGTCTACTTCGGGATGCTGGGCCTGCTGACGATGACGATCGTTGGTGGCACCGTGCATACCTTCCTCTGGTACCGGCGGCTGAAGCGGGAGCGGGCGGAGCGCGGTCTTTCGTACGTGCGCCCCGCGAATCGCAACCCCATGGGTGAGCCAGAGTATGTCCGCTTCACCGTCTTCAACCGAATCTTGCATGCTCTGGTCATGTCGAGCTTCCTCATCCTGGTGGCCACGGGGTTGCCCGTGCGCTTCGCCGAAGCTCCATGGGCCCGCAATGCGGCGCGAATGTTCGGCGGCTTCCGGACTGCATCACTCCTGCACAAGACCGGCGCCGTCATCATCTTCGTTTATGTTTTCATGCACTTGGGCTACCTGCTGTACATGAAGTTCGGCAAGAAGGAGAAAGGCCTGATCTTCGGTATGGAGTCGCTGTTACCGAACTACCGGGACTGGCTCGAGCTCAAGGCCAACGTGAAGTGGTTCTTCGGGCGAGGGCCCCGCCCTGAGTTCGGGCGCTGGACCTATTGGGAGAAGTTCGACTATTTCGCTGATGCTTGGGGCGTGTTCGTGTTCGGGAGCACAGGCCTTCTGATGTGGTACCCGGTCTTCTTCACCCAGTGGCTACCGGGATGGACGCTCAACGTGGCGGTTATCCTGCACGGCTTCGAAGCCCTGCTGGCCCTGAGCTTCATATTCACCGTGCACTTCTTCAGTGCCCATCTGCGGCCCGGAAAGTTCCCGCTCGATCCTGTCTTCCTTACCGGCAGGATCACTCTCGAGGAGCTCCAAGAAGAGCGCACACGCGAGTACCGGGATCTGGTCGAGCGCGGCGAGCTCGAAGATGCTCTGGTAGAGCCGAGCTCCGATCTAGTACGCCACTATTCGCGGCTGGTCGGTTACACGGCGACCTTCCTCGGGCTGTTATTTCTCTTCGTGGTGGCCACGACCGCCATCTGGATTCTGCTGACCTAATCGGATTGCGGTCATGCCAGCGCCGCATTCTCGGCTGGATGTGGTGATTCTGTTGGGCGGATCGCAGAGCGTGCCGAGGCGCGAGGATATTCCCCGATCGTAGTGAGGGGCTTTCTGTATAATGAGATCCGATTTTCCGTTGCACGTCTGAGGGCTACCCGGAACGACCCGATGGAGCTACGTGACCATGATCGATGAGCGCGAAGGCGACGAGCCTGAAAACGACGAGCTCGAGGCTGGTGAGCTTGAGAATGACGATCCTGCAGGTGAGGAGCCCCAAACGGGTGTTCCCGCGGATGAACGGCGCGACGACGCTACGCCCGAGACGGAAGATCCCAAAGTCGCTGGGGTAGAGAGCGATGCGGCCGCATGGGGCGAGCCGACCTCAGAGGTCTCGGCGAGTCACGATCCTGGGGCGCCGGAGTTTGTTCGTCCGCCGCGCACGATCTCTGGGCAGCCGACGACCGGGGGGTCCGCCAGCCTCTGGTTCTACCGCCTTCTGAGAAGCTGGCCTGGGCGCGTTGGCCTGATCCTGATGGTCACCTCGACCGTCACCTTCGTCTTTTTCGGATTGATCGAGCTGGTCGCGCAGGAGGTCCATCCCTACTTCGGCCTCTTCCACTTCTTGGTGTTGCCTCCGCTGGGCATGTTCGGTGCCGTGCTGGTGCTCATCGGCTTCCTGCGAGAGAGGCGCAAAAGGCGGATTGCCGAAGAGAAGGGCGAGGAATGGATACGTCTGGACGTTACCCGAACCCGGGTACAGCAGCGCTTGCTCCTGGTGTCGGGTCTCTTCTCCGGCGCTCTGGTCTTTGTGGTCGCTATCGGCGGGTATCGTGCCCACGAGTTCACTGATTCCGTAACGTTTTGCGGTGAGCTGTGCCATGTTGTCATGGAGCCCGAGTTCGTGGCTTACCAGAACTCCGCGCATGCTCGTGTCACCTGCGCCGAGTGCCACGTCGGCAGCGGAGCGCAATGGTATGTGCGCTCGAAGATCTCTGGTCTCTATCAGGTCTACGCCGTGCTCAGGGACATCTACCCACGCCCCATCCCGACACCAATCAAGAGCCTGCGACCTGCACCGGACACTTGCGAACAGTGCCACTGGCCACGGCACTTCTTCGGAGCTCGACTGAAGACGTTCACCCATTACCCGACCGAGGGAGGGGAAGAGCCATGGGTGATCAACATGCTTCTGAACATCGGCGGGGGTGACCCTGAACAGGGCTACACGCATTTCATCCATTGGCATATGAACATCGCCAACGGCGTCCAGTACATCGCCCGCGATGAGAAGCGACAAGAAATTCCGTGGATCCGAGTCGTCGATGAGCTCGGCAACGTCACGGTCTACCAAGATGTCAACAACC
>JAUWTE010000241.1 GCA_030609765.1 Acidobacteriota bacterium | reverse complement strand
GTCACGCGCCTGGGCCGCGAAGTCCGGGCAGTCGTCCTTCCCAGGCCTATCGGGCATGAGACCGTCCTCACTTGGTCTGGCGTTGGGTAGGGGCTCTCGTCCTTCAGCAAGAGCATACATCCGCCGCACTGCTGGCGCCACCACAGCGAAGGCGCCAAGGCGGAGCACACCTTCCGTGTCATGCACTCCTCGCACTAGCACGATTTCTGCCCAGAGCTCTCCGGAGAAGGTCTCTCGCAAACGTGCGGGCCCCTTCCCTCTTCGGGGTTCCGCATGTGCGCTGCGGCGCCCGCCGCGGACGCGCCATGAACTTGGCCGATGCGGAAGCCATGACTTCACCATCCTGAACGAGCCTCGCCGCCATGACGTGCAGCGGTGGGCGCGATCGATCGATCCAGGCCCGGACGGATGAAACGCGGCTCGTCCTCACTGGGTGGTGATAGCGGATCCTGAGTTCTCCCGTGACCCCGACATGTCCATGAGCGAACAGGCAGTTCGTCATGGCGCCATCCAGCAGAAGTGCGATCATACCGCCGTGCAACTGGTGCGGATAGCCCTCGAGAGCGGCACTGCAGTCGAAGCAGCTCTCGACACTCCCGTCATTCCGGGTGGCGAATTTCAATCCGAGCCCCCGCGCATTGTCCGGGGCACAGACCACGCATTGGGGGTGCCATCGCAGGCCGAACTCGTGTGTGTCGCTCCGCAATGACGCCGGCGACGGGTCAGTGATCACGGACATTCTCCCTGGAAAATCCCAGCTTCTGAACGATTGCGTCAAACGCCTTGGCAACTTCACCCTTGGGCTCAGCGACGACGATGGGTATGCCGTTGTCGCCGGCATCAACCACCGTGCTGACGATGGGAATTGTCACCAGGAAGGGTACCTGCATCTCGCGGGCGACCCGGGCACCGCCCCCCGACTTGAAGAGGTCGGTCTTCTTTCCGCAGTGCGGGCACAGAAAGCCGCTCATGTTCTCGATGACACCCAGCACGGGTGTCTTCATCTGCCGGCAGAAGGTTATCGACTTCCGCACGTCCGTCAGCGCGACTTCCTGGGGAGTGGTCACGATCAAGGCCCCGTCCGCGTCTTCGATCAACTGACAGACACTCAGCGGCTCATCACCGGTGCCCGGGGGCGCGTCGATGATCAGGAAATCCAATTCCCCCCCTTCGACATCCTTCAAGAATTGCTTGATGATGCGCATCTTGAGGGGTCCCCGCCAGATGACGGCGTCCGATGCGGTGCGCAGCAAGAAGCCGATGGACATCACTTTGAGGTTGGGTGAATGCAGCACGGGCATGAGAACATCGTCGTGGCCCCTGGCCCGCTCTCCCTCGATCCCCAGCATCTTGGGGACGTTGGGTCCATGGATGTCAACGTCCAGGAGGCCGACCTTCCATCCGGAACGGACCAGGGAGAAGGCGAGGTTGACAGCCACCGTGCTCTTACCGACCCCGCCCTTACCGCTCATCACGAGCATCTTGTGCTTGATCTGCGACAGGCGCCGGGCAAGGGCCTGCTCATCCTCGAGCTGGTCGGGACTCTTTTCCCGGCCCTGCGATGGCACCGATGAAACGCTGCGGTCAGGGCCTTGAGAGTTGTTCTCGGCAGACATAGAGCCTCCCCCAGTGTAGAACCCAAAGCGTCAAGACTCCGCGAGCCTGCCACCCAATCCCGGGTCTCAGAGCTTCTTCAACCCAGAGCGATATCTCTGTGCCAGCTGGACATACACCTCTCGCGCCAGCTGCTGGAATTCCCATACCGTCTCATCAGTAGCGCCGATGACACGCGCCGGCACACCCACCGCAACCCGGTCTGAGGGTATGTCCACTGCCTGCCGCACCACCGCGCCTTCACCGATCAAACTCCCGGCGCGCACGATCGCCCAGTCGCTGACGATGGCTCCCATGCCGATGACCACCCGATCCTCCAGGACGCAGTTGTGGAGAATTGCGCCGTGACCTATTGTGCATTGGCTTCCGATGCGGCACTTCTCTTCAGGCCGCGCGTGGATGACACAGTTCTCTTGGACGCTGGTTTCGTCACCGATGATGATCGATCCGTAATCACCCTTGATGCGAGCCCCGGGGCCGATGAAGCATCGTTGGCCGATGCGCACATCCCCAATCACGTCCGCCGTCTCGGCGACGTACGAACCCACACCGATAACCGGTCTCCGGCCTTCGAACTCATAAAGAGCCATGTGAACTCTTCCTTAGCAGGTACTCCCTCCAGACCTCGTCACGGGTCGGGCCCCTGCCAGCAGTCCGTGGCAGAAGTCATCCGGGCGTCCAGGTCACCCGCGTCTAGTGATCGCAGAGATTGGACGCGGTCCGCAGTTTTCCATCGAGATAGTCCCTGGCGATCTCCTCGGGTGAGGACTCTCCGGCACCCACGACCACCTGGATTCCCTGATCTGCGAATAGCTGCAGCGCGCGTCCGCCCATGCCGCCCGCAATGACAAGATTGGCGCCTCTTGTGGCCAGCCACTCTGGAAGCAGGCCCGGCTCGTGCGGCGGGGCGTCGATCACCTCCTGATGGGAAATCTCCTTCGTTGTCACGTCGACATCCATCAGCGCGAACTGCTCACAGTGCCCGAAGTGCATCGCCAGTTTCCCGGCGACTACCGGTACAGCTATCCGCATTCTCCAGCTCCTTTCAATTGAGGCAACATCCTACGCTCGGGTTTCGGCCCCTGCCTGCAGCATGGCGTTGACCTGATGCCAGACCTTGCGTATCTCCTCAGCCACGGGGCTTTCCGTGTACTCAACCACAGACTGCTTGGCGACCATCGCGTGGACGACATCTCTTGAGTGACGGATATGGCCTACCACCGGAATGCTTCTCTGCTCGCACTCGCGGTCGATCGTCTCCGTCATGCTCGGGTTGATGTCGTGCTGGTTCACGCAGACGGCGGTGGGGACACCGAGCTGGTCGGCCAGTTCGAATCCCCGCTCGAGATCGTGGAGGCCCGAGAGCGTGGGTTCGGTCACCAGCAGCACAAGGGAAGCGCCGGTGATCGAGGCGATCACCGGGCAACCGATTCCCGGCGGGCCATCGGCAATGAGAAGTTCGAAGTGCCTGTCATGGACGATTCTCTTGGCCTCATTCCGAACCAGCGTGACGAGCTTGCCCGAGTTCTCCTCAGCAATACCCAACCGCGCATGAACCATGGGGCCCTGGCGCGTTTCCGAGACAAACCACTCGCCACACGTGCTCTCTGGGAAATCGATGGCTCCCTCGGGACAGAAGTGAACGCACACCCCGCATCCCTCACACGAGATGGAATCGACCGAGAAGGTGGGGTTCCCGTCTGGGTCACGATCGATCCGAATCGCATCGACCCGACAGTGCGTGTCGCAGACGCCACACTGCGTGCAGTCCGCTTGCCGGATGAATGCTGTGTGACCGGACTTGAACGGTTCGCGGCGTCGAATCCGAGGCTCGAGGAGAAGATGCAGATCGGCCGCGTCCACGTCGCAGTCCGCCAGCACAGTCTTTTCCGCCAGGGCCGCGAAGGCGGCCACGAGGGTGGTCTTCCCTGTCCCGCCCTTGCCGCTGACGACCACGAGTTCATTCATGAGCTCACCTTGGCGGCGATCGCCGTTGCAAGGCCCGCGAGCTTCTCTCGGTATTCGGGTATCGCCACCTCCAGCGTCTCCCCCCTCGAATAGGCCACGGCAATCCGGCGGTCGTACGGAATTCTCAGAAGGATGGAGATGCCTTCGCTGCGGCAGTAGGCTTCCACTCCATCGTCCCCGATACCCGCGCGGTTGATCACAACACCCAATGGAATGCGCAGCTTTCTCAGCATCTCGACAGCCAGGGTGAGATCGTTCAGCCCGAAAGGTGTGGGTTCGGTCACGAGCACCGCGAAGTCGGTGTGCTTGACCGCTTCGACCACTGGGCAGGACGTTCCCGGTGGCGCGTCGATGATGGTCGTCGCCCCCTCCCGAACGTACTTCTTGACAGCGCGCATCACGGGAGGAGACATCGCTTCGCCGACGCGCAGCCGCCCCTGAATGAACTCGATATGCCCGCTATGGCCATACTCGACCACCCCCACTTGCCGCGGGACCTCGGTGATCGCCTCCTCGGGGCACACGAGCGCACACCCTCCGCAGCCGTGACACAGTTCGGGAAAGACCACCGGTGCCCCCCCCAGTGACACGATGGCGTTGTACTGACAGATCTTCCCACATTCTCCGTGGCCCGTGCACTTCTCTCCGTCAACCGTGGGGATCGGGATCCCCACCGCTTCCGAACCCTCGATGTTGGGTTTCAGAAAGAGGTGGCAATCGGGCTCCTCGACATCGCAATCGAGAAGCTGGACGTCGCCCTCGCAGGAGCGGGCCAGACCCGTCGCCACCGTGGTCTTTCCCGTACCCCCCTTGCCGCTGGCAATGACGATTCTCATGGACCTAGCTACCGTTCGGGTCGGAGGACTCTGCCGAAGACGACAGCTCTCCCCTCCGAAACTTCTCAAGCATCTCCGCCACGGTTCCCGTGGCACCGGGGATCACCTCGATCCCCGCCGCCTGGAGCGCGCGTTCCGCCTTGGGACCGCAACGACCGGTAATCACACACTTCGCGCCGCTCCTTGAGATCTCTTGAGCCGCCTGAGGTCCGGCACCGTGCGCCGCATCCACGCCGGAGCGATTGTCCAGCACTTCGTGCGCACCCGTTTCTGTGTCGAACACGATGAAATTCTTGGCCCGCCCGAAGCGGGGATCCACCGGGGAATCCAGCGTCTTCCCCGTGGATGTCACCGCGACCTTCATACGCCTACTCCTCCTCCTTGTGCTCTTTCCTCTCTAGACCGCTAAGCTTCTTCATGATGTCATTGAGCTGCCGCTGGAGGGCCTTCATCTGACTCTCCAGTGGATACTGCTCTTCGGGAACGGGTTGCGTCCACTCGGGAGGCTGCTCGTAGGGAAACGGAGTCCACGCTGCCCCTCGGCCTCCCCCCCAGCCTCGGCCTCCGCCACGCCGCAGTCCCCGTCCACCCCCAGGCCCCATCCCATACCCTCGCCCCAGTCCACGTCCGGGGTAGGGATTCATGTAGCCCGGAGTCGAAGATCCACTGCAATAGCCGGCTGCTCTGCCGGTCCTGGATCCTTCTCCACTCGGTCCGGTTCTATCTCCTGCTGGCATTCGGATCACCTCCTTGCCCGGGACCCCGCGGCCCCCTTCCACGACCTTGCTTTCTACCACTCCCCCCCGCGACCCGACCCCCACCTTGCCCATCACGTCTTCCGCCCTGGGGGGACATTGGCCTACCACTCCCTCGACCCAAACCGCTCCGACGCAGTGCAGCCCCTTCCCGTCCGAACGAGGCCTCCTCGCCCCAGGCCCGTCCCCGCCCCGCACGTGAGCGCCACCGTCCGCAGCATCGGCCGCCGGTGCCCAGCATCATCCCGGACTCGAGCTCTCCTCTGAGAAAGCATGAGAGCGCATCCTCGATATTCCCGCTGATGGAGGAGTAGATCTCGATCCCACGGCT
>JAUWTE010000510.1 GCA_030609765.1 Acidobacteriota bacterium | reverse complement strand
GTCATAGAGAGCATAGCCACTCAGTCCCTGCTTCTGAGGTTTGGGTCCGCGGGCGTCGAAATAGGCCCGCCCCACAAGCCCAGTCTTCTCCGCTCTCAGACTGTCATCGATAAGGCATCGTACGGTTGTTGCGTCAGGGCCATCGAGGCGGCTCACCATCAAGACATTGTGCTTTCTGAGTATGGTTTCCTGCTCATCGAAGCCAAGGAAGTGGGGGTTGGGCATCCAGCCTTCTAACGGGTAGCCGCCACTGAAGATGAGGGCGATCTCTGAGTCAAGAGCTGCTCGTGTATTGGTTCTTCTCAGAACGTCAATCTCTTGCTCCAGGATCTCCATTGCCGAAGTGACCTGCTCCAGCTCTACTGGCTCGTCCAGCTGTTCCCGATTGTCCTCCAAGCGGCGGAGCGTGCTTCTGTGTCTCTGTACCGTTGCTTCATTGTCATCCGATAGGACTGGAGGCGTGATTCTGAGTGGCATCCCATACATGATCACGAGGCAACGGACATGGGTTGCTCGGGGCAGCTGGGTCAATGCATACAGGACCGGATGTTGGATGTCGTTTCGATAGTCTTCCCGTGAGATTGATTCTCCCGATGTGGTTTGGACAAGTACCAGGTTGTCTTCTGGGATGCCACGGCGTGCCATGTAGTATTGGGCCAGCGCGACGCTGTCGCTGACGCGACTATTGGCGATAACAACGACTTCAGACGGGTGGAGCGCCTGTGCGCCACCAGGGAACAGCAGGGAAAGGCAGAGGAGAAGAACCGGGACGTCCTTGGACGTTTCGGAAAGTGACATGGCCGCCCCCACCAGCGATAGAGTGCTCTACTCTCGCAACCTCCGGCCTCGCCCACCCCCGGTTCGGAGATTGCAGCCAAGAGCGTCCCAGTGACTTCACCCCTGTAACGTCACAGACTATCGCAGTAACGTCAATGCCCGCGCCGTCGTCTGCCCACCGGCACAGACCCGCACGAAATAGGTTCCCGTTGGCACTCGCAGCCCCCCCGAGTCGTGACCGGTCCACTCGAGGGTATGTCCCCCCGCGGATGCGTCGCGTGCCACGAGCAGGGCCACTCGGCGCCCGGTCGGGTCGAAGATCCCTACCTCCACACTCCCGGGGGACCCCAGTTCGAAAGCGATCGTTGTCGCAGCGAATGTGGGATTCGGCCGAAGTGCCAGAAGCTGCAGCGCAGGCGCCGCCGCCTCCGAGGATTCCTCCCCTACGGATGCCGAAGGGTCGGGAATCCACGCCGCGCCACCGGTGGAATGGTGCTCGGGATAGGGATTGGTGAAGCCCACCCACTCTCCCCCGATCCCCTGCATCAGGTCGTAGGCGAAGTATGGGATCTCGTCGTCGCCGCGGGTCGCCGTGAGGTAGACGGTGTTGTTCCCGATGGCCATTCCGCGCCCCTGGCCGTTGGTGGCCGGAATGCGCCCCACGATGAAAGTCATCTCACCGCTGTCGATGTCGATCCGGTAGAGACCGGTGGTGCCGTATTCGGTGTAGCCGTAGAGCTTGTCGTCGGCCGGGTTGAAGTCGAGAGCGAAGAAGCGGTAGCCGGTACCCGTGTAGACGTCGAGCACCAGGGTCGCCTCACCGGTCGGGGGGTCGATCTCATAGATGCCCTTTGGATCGGCGTAGTTCGAATAGCCCCACAGCGTGCCGCGACCGTAGGCCAGAGCGCTCATGTCCTCGCTGATGGTGGCCAGAAACTGGGGCGGGCCCTCCAGGGCAGACTGATAGAGGTCGGTCGTGAAGGCCCCGTTACACAGGTAGAGCAGGCCCTCGGGCGTCGCCGCCGCCCCGCTGACTTCGAAGGTGAAGTGATCCTCCCATGTCACGTCGGGAAACCCCGCCAGATCGGTCGATCGCGTCGGTGGCGCAGGTGAGCTTTCCAGGCCAACGAAGAGCCGTTGGGCGTCAGCAGACTGGCCCAGCGAATGGATCAAGATGGGAGCGAAGATGAATAAGCAGATTGTGCTCCGTTGCATGATGAGGACTCCTCGAGGTGGTCTGCGTTTGTCCAAAGATGGAAGTTCGTCCCCTTCGGAGAGGACTACCATGAAGTCTACCGCAAATCCCGGCCAAGAGCTATCGCGGCGGGCAAACAAGCCGTGATTGCTGTTGGGCACAGAGTACGATAGGTGGAAGCGGGAGCTTCGTCTTCTTGCCGAGGGGGAGATTCGAACTCCCACGGACCGTGCGGTCCAGCGGATTTTAAGTCCGCTGCGTCTACCAGTTCCGCCACCCCGGCTATTCTGACCGAAGTATCCCGCAAGTTGCGGCCCAGGTCCAGGACGGCTCCAGTGCCCTAATCCACTCCTGGGCAATGGACTAGGATCCATGCCATCGCGCGGCCGCTCGGCGGGCACGGCGCGCCACCTCCCTGCATGACGGTGCTCTGGCGCGGTCGCTCCTCCCCGTGCTAACGTCCGTACTCTGGATCGGCGGAGGCGCTAGACGTGATTCACATCATCCGGACCCCTGCGACCAAACAAGAGCTTGCTGACATGCTCGAGACCCTCGAGACCTACATCAAGCTCGCCCCGTGGACATCGATCGTTCGATCCTCGCCGGTGGCGGCGCTCTTCACGCTGATTGCGAGGCCCTACTGCTCGACGATGGCAGTGCGCAGGAGTCGGTCTGGGGTGCCGACTGGATTCCGAGGACCCAACAGGTTGCATACGAAGCCTTGATCAATCTGCGTCCCCGACAGGACAATCTATCCATGACAATCGAGAGCCTAGATATCCGCGCTCAGGTCGAGCGTATCACCCGACAGCTATTGGTGTCCGGATGACCCCCCATGCTGCCATACGCGCCCGGTACTT
>JAUWTE010000003.1 GCA_030609765.1 Acidobacteriota bacterium | reverse complement strand
GCATTCACGATAACCTCGACGCTCCCACCGCTGGCCCAGGCAATGACGGGTGTGCCCAGACTCATGGCCTCGAGCAATAGCCTGGAGAGCGGCTCGTTCCAGGCGCTCGGCAGAATGAAAGCCCGCGCCCGCTGCATCAGGGCGAGCAGGAGATCATGGTCGGTCCATTCCAAGAAGCGCACGTCCAAGCCCGTCGCGTCAGCTTGCTCTTGCAGGGTCTTGCGTTCGGGACCCGATCCGGCCACGAGCAGAGGCCAAGGGGATCTTGTCTCCGCCAACGCACCGAGCAAGCGGTCGAAGCCCTTGGTGGCGATCAGCTTCCCCGCCGTGAGCAGGTAGGAGGGCGGCGGATCCAGGGCACGTAAGGCCGCCTCGGCCCGTGCCGCCGCCGCGCTCGCCCCGTCGGGGTCCACGATGTTGTGAACTACCTGAATATCGACGCCGCTCAGTTCGGGCCGTACGCGCACGGAAACGGCCTCGCTAACCGCAAGCACGCGGTGGGAGGCCGATAATCCCTCTTGTCTCGCTGCCAGACGGCGGCGGGCCCAGGGCACCATGGCGCGAGCGATCATTCCCGGCCACCCCCAGTACTCCTTCATGCACCCGGTCATTCGCTCACTCGAGCAACCGGTGCACACTTCCCCGCCCCACCATGAGGTGCCGTGCAGACAAACGGGCCAGTAATCTCGCAATGTCAGCAGAGCACCGCGGCCGTGGCTCCTCGCCGTTTGGAGCGCCGGCGGGCCACTGTGCAGGTGCTGTGCGTGAACAACATCAACATCCGGCTCGTTGGCAAGGCGCGTCGATAAATATGAGGCTAGCGTCGCGTAGCTGTAATCTCGAGCCCCGAAACGCCGCCGCGGGCTACGCTTAGCGCGCTGAACGCCTATCTCGCTGATGCGGATCCCCTCGTAGGTCCGCTGGCTCAGCACCGAGGTCGTCGGGTCCATCGCGATGACTTCGACACCATGGCCCTGATCGGTCAGCGTTCGGGCCAGCGCGTGCGTGCTCCACCCGCTGCCACCGCAGTCCGGAGGATAGACGTCGGTCACGAGCCAGACGCGTGCGGGCCTGCTCATGAGCGCGTCTGATAAAACGAGCTTCGGTCATAAAGGAAGCGCCAGGCAATGTCCGCCACCTTCGGTGGCACCTCGACGAACTGGTTGCGCGCGATCGTGCGCATGGTCACCGGTTGGTCCCGGGGAATGATTCCAGTGGCGTACTGCACGGCGAGGCCGAAGTTCCACACGATCAGAAAGCCCACCAGCAGGGCGGCACTGCGCTGCGCCGGTGGGCGCACCGAGTCGATCGCCGCGGCCAGGCCCAAGGCGAAGATCGGCATGCAGTTGATGAACCGGCGCGCCCCGAAGGAAGCGCCTCCCGGCCAGGTGTCATAGGCGCCAACTACCGCGACTTGCGCAGCGAAGACGAGGGCGAGTGCAAGGGCGAGTCGTCCGTCCCGCCGGGCGAGCGCCAGCAAGCCGAGGACACCCAACAAGGTAACGGGCGCCCAAGAGAACAGGCCGTGAAACCCGGAGAACAGGACCTCGCCCGCATGCCACGGAATCAGCGAAAACTTCTTGACCACGAACGGTGAGGGTCCGTACGTGTCGTGCAGGATTTTGTAGGTGATGAACTGCGGCAGGACCATCATCGTCAGGACGATGCCGAAGGTGATGTATCCGCTCACTCGCTTACGCAAGCCGAGGATGTCCACCCAACGCGAGCCAGACGCCCCCGACGGGTGGCCGGAATGGAGCCGATGCCGCCGCCAGGCATCCCACATTCCGCCGAGCTCGTCGACGACGAGAACCAGGAGAAACAGCCAGTTCAGCTCGCGGACGAGCACCATGAGGCCGGCGCCGACCGCCAGCAGGCCCCATTCGATCAGGCGGCGATCATCACGCGTCTGATGCCAGATAAACAGAAAGAGAGTCACGGCGAACAGAGAGGTCGCGTGCGCCATGGGCGGGGTGATGTACAGGTAGAAGACGACCGGCGTGGCGAACCAAATACCGAAGATGGCTGTCTTGGCCGGACCCGGCGCGGCGTACTCGCGGCACAATCGATAGATCAGAAAGAGCCCGGCCAATCCGTACATTAGCGAGCCCAAGCACACGGCGAACACGTAGGGCCAGCTATAGCCGTCGCGAGGGACCGAGGAACCCATCCGGCGGGCCACGACGACACCGAGATCAGCGACTACGTAGAACGGAGACCAAAGCAGCGCAGAGCCAATGGGAGCATCGTTGAGGCGGTGTCCGGTTGCCGTGACCCCTTCGAGGAACGGCACCAGGCCGGCGTGCGCCACCGGGTCGCGCTCGATGAAGTGCTCGTACTCATTGGCGAACTGCAAGTCGCCATCGAAGTAGACGGAACGCAGGTGGATGAAGTACTTGATTTCGTCTGAGGCATAAAGACGTGGCGTGAAGAGTGGCAGGGCCAGGAGAGCCACCAGGCAGAGCAGCCCCCACTCCCGTCGCCATCCGCCCACGTGGGGTGTTGGGTGTTTAGCCCACATTTCTATTCACACCTGTTTTCAGCGCCAGCAAATCCTCGACTCCTCGGCGCCATTGGTAACGGGTATCGACACGCTGACGGCCGGCCACACCGAAACTTGCGCCCCGATCGGGCATCGCCAAGACTTTCTTGATGGCTTGCGCCAGGTCGGCTCCACACGCCGGGACCCGGAAGCCCGTTACACCATCCTCGACGGTGTCCTTGACGCCCCCTTCGTCCACTGCCACAACCGGCAACGCGCAGAACGCCGCCTCGATCACGGAGAGGCCAAAGGACTCCTCCACCGCGGCATGCACGTAGCAGGTTGCTCCCCAATAGTAGCGGGGGAGGTCGTCGTCGTGGAGGAAGCCGAGGAATTCCACTTTGTCTTCGATACCGAGCTCGCGTGCTTGCGCCTCCAGGGAGGCTTTCTCCGGTCCGTCACCAACGACACGCAGGCGCGGAAAAGCTGATGCCTCCAGGCCTCCGTTGCGATGGAGCCACGCCACGGCATCGATGATCAGGTCGACTCTTTTGCGCGGATGCAGGTAGTTGACCGTGAGCAGAATGGGGGTGCCTTCGCGGCGCTCTCTCTTGAATTGGTCCAGGCGTGTGCGGTCGACCCCAAGAGTGATCACGCGTGCCGAGCGTCCGTAGCAGCTCTCGATTTGCTGCGCTGCGAACGGACTGGAGGTGACCACCGCGTCCATGGCAGCCACCATGCGGCGATCGAGACGCCGGTAGATCGCCAGTGCGCCAGCGAGGGGTAGACGCAGGATACCGACTCGCGACAGTACTGCCTTGCGGTCCTGGTACAGAGCTCGAGGCGGCTCCCAGCAGTAATAGATGGTCGGTAACCTGCGGCGCTTCCGCCAGCTCAGGCGCCATGCCAGCAACAGCGAGGGCCCGAAGAACACCCGCATATCGGCATCGGGGTCGAGAGTAGACGCGAGCCGCAGAGTGCGCAGGTAATCGAAGATGGCGTTGACGTATCGATTGCGGCTCCAGTCGAGCTTGGCTCCGGTGCATGCGAGCTCGACACCGGCGGGCAGGCGCGGCCGGCACGATCGGTCGAACTGGTGGCAGACGATGCGCGGCCTCTGCCCCTCACGCAAGAGTGCCGCGGCGATCCCCAGGATGGCACGCTCGGCCCCCGAAAGGATCTTGAAGCGCGGGAAGACGAGGTCGACTCGGAGCCCGTTCATTTCTTCAGAGCCTCATGGTAGACGGACTCGAAGTGGGCTGCAGCCTGGTCCCATCCCATTCTGTTCATCGCCAGTTGCCGGCCGGCATCGCCGCGCTGCCGCCGTCGCCCCCCATCAGCCAGCAGCTCCGCCAACGCGGCGGCGAGAGCCTCCGCGTCTCCCTCGGGAACCAGCAGCGCCGTCTTCCCGTCCCCGGCCACATCCAGCATGCCCGCGATGCGGCTCGCAACCACCGCCGTGCCACTCGCCAAGCCCTCCAGGAAGGTGTTGGGAAGTCCATCCACGTTTCCTGCCGGGCCATGAACGGAGGGCACGGCCACCAGGTCGGCAGCAGCATAGTAGGCGGGGAGCAGGTCATGTGAAAGCGCGCCGAGAAGGTGGGTTGCGCCACTCACACCTGCTTCCTGTGCCTGCTGCCGAAGTGAGTCGTCGAGTGGGCCGTCGCCGATGATCAGGAGCTCGGCGGACGGTGCAGTCTGCCTCACCGTGGCGAGAGCAGCGACGAGGTGGTCGAATCCTTTCTTGTGCACGAGGCGACCCACCGCCAGGATCCACTGCCCTTCAGCATCGAGTCCGTGCCGGTCGGCGATGCTCCTGCGAGTCGCCTGCAGTTCCTGCGCCTCGAGCGGCCCGAACGTGTCCGTGTCTACCCCGTACGGTATCCACTCGACTCCCGGCCCTGGCCCCAAGCTCTCGGCCCTCTGCGCCAGGTCCTGGGAGCATGCCGTGACCTTGGCACAGCGCTTCAGAGCCCAGCGAGCAGCCGCCGCCGCCCAGCCGTGGCGCTCGGCCAGGAAGACGCCGCTACCGTGGCAGGAGATGATGTTCGGGCACGCCTTGCCGGTAAGAGCCAGTCCAGTAATGGGACCATTCGGCAGGATCCAATGCGTATTGACGATATCGATCGAGGTCGTGCGCAACATCCGGCGCACCGCGAGTGCGGAGGAGATGGCAGCGAGCGGGGCAGCCAGGTAGGCGTCCCAGCGCAATGATTTGTCCGCGGTCAACGCCTGCGCGTATCCCCACGGGTGCCAGCGCGGGAATGGCGAATATCGAAAGGCGTAGAGGTGGGCGCGGCGGCCCTCTCGGTCGAGCCGCAGGTCCGGATGCCAGGGAAGCAATACATGCACCCCGTGGCCGCGCGCGGCGAGCGCTTCGGCGAGGTTCTCCACGAAGACCGCGTTGCTATCGCCGGCAAATAGTGGGTATGTGGTGGCCAGGTGCAGGATGTTCACGCTGAGGTTTCCGAATGTGGCGCCGCCGCCTGACGCTCACGGGGTGGGCTCAGCAGCCATGCCGCCCAGCCAAGCGCTCCATTGAGCGCGTAGAGAGGCAGCCACAGCAACGAGAGCGTCAGCATAGCCTCGGGTCGAGTGCCGAGCACGGGCGCCGCGGCAACGAACAGAGCGTCGCGCGTGCCAACGCCGAAGATCGTGATCGGCAGCAGGCCCATCAGCGCTCCCACTGCCGCGAGCACGGCGAGTTGCCACCAAGACGGGCCGTCGATGCCCAGGCCCCGAGCCAGCACGATCGTTTCCCCCGCGAAGCACACCAAGGCCGCCAGCGAGAGTATCTGTGCGCCGATCATCGGAATAGCGGGCAACGCCTCAGGAGCAACTCCATCGCTGCCCGGGAAGCGTTTCAGGGCCCATCCCAGCGGCGCCGCCAGCAGGCCGCGGCGCGTCGGCCCCCATGCGGTAGCGAGCATGAAGGCCGCCAGAGCGACGCCTACCAACACCGGCCCCCACGAATCGTCGAACCACGGCAACATCGTTACCGCACCCAGGGCTAGAGCGCCGATCTGACCGAGGTCGAGCAAGCGATCGTAAACTACCGTGGCAATGCCCGACGTCAGCCCCCCTTCGGGGCGACGGTCACGCACGTAGTAGGCCTTGACGATGTCACCAACGCGCCCCGGCGTCGCCGTGCCCACGAAGGCTCCAACAAGGTAGATGCGCAGCGCTTCCACCAGCGTCAGGTTGATCTGCAGCCCACGGCACAAGAGCCACCAGCGCAGGGCACGGAGCAGTAGGGCGGCAACAGCCAGCGCTCCCGCCGCCGCCAGGGCCGGCAAACTCACCTGTAGCAGGACGTCGCCGATCTCGCCGACGCCGACTCGCCACAGAATCAACGCCAAGATCACCACGCCGATGAGTCGCCATCTCCAGGAGCTCCAGAAAGGCGGGCGTTGTTTTTCGGTAGCCATGGGCGGGTCTTCGGAGGGAGCCGTCAGGGCCGTTCGCGGGCCGACTCTGTTGGCTTTCTCACTGTTGGCGCTCAAAGCGCATGAGAGAAATTTGTTCCGACACGAGCCCGATCAAGAAAGTGACCACACTCATGGTGCACAGCAGCACGGTCGTATTGGTGATGTGCACCTCGGTGATGATGGTGTAGATAGCGTAGCTGGCTCCGCCCGCGAAGAGCAGTGCGCTGATCGGCAGAAAGATCCGCATTGGAGAAAAGAGCATGATTATGCGCATCGCGATGAGCACGAACTTCACGCCGTCCCTGAACACGCGGATCATGCTTTGCCCGACTCGCTTGCTGACGGTGATTGGAATGAAGCCGACGTTGTAGCCCGCCTTGATGAAGGCCATGGTGCTGGTGACCGGATAGGAGAACCCGTTGGGAAACAGCGGCAGGAATTCCAGCATCTTGTCCCGCCACGCAGCCCGGAAGCCGGAGGTCAGATCGTAGATGGGGTGGTTGGTGAGGTAGGAAGCCAGGCGATTGTAGAAGAGGTTGCCGAGCCAGCGCAGCAATCCACCCGACCGGCGGCCCTCGCGTGTGCCGATGACCAGGTCGTAGGTTTGCAGGGCGGCAAGCAACTTGGGAATCTCCCGCGGATCATGCTGGCCGTCGGCGTCCATCAGGCAAACCACCTCACCGCTCGCCTCCCTCAGGCCCGTTTTGACCGCTGCGCCGTTGCCCTTGTTGTAGGGATGCTTGACAACGCGCACGCCGGAACGTGACGCTTGTTTGCTCGTTTCGTCCGTTGAGCCATCGTCTACGACGAGGATTTCCCAGTCGTCGTCGGCCGCCACGGCACGGATCCCTTCGACGACACTCCCTATGACCTCGGCCTCGTTGTAGGCCGGAATAATGATGCTGACCTTTGGCACGATTCGATTCCGCTTTTCTCTTCAGCTCACGAGCCGGCGCTTCGCTGATCCGGCCCACCAGAGGGCGCGACTGTTTCGATTTCCGCTTTTCTGAAGCGGTCCGTCTTGAATTCCGATCCTGCTGAGCCTTGCTCGAGCCTGCGCAGCCGGTACAAGGCCTCTTCGACGAGCTTCCTATTGCCGGCCAGAAGGTCCGCCAGCACAGCCAGGCACAGGACCTGAAATCCCACGATCGCCAGGATCGCGGCGAGGATCAGCGACTGGATATGCCCCCTACCACCATCTACGAACCAGAAGAAGTAGAGAAACCTCACTCCGAGAGCGACCCCGGCCGAGGACAAGACGAGGCCGAGAGCGCTGAAGATCTTCAGAGGCTCGTACAGCGTATACGCCCTGGCCATCGCGGTTCCCGCTTGTGCGAGGTAATGGAACATGGTGGGCGCCAGGCGCGAGGTCCGTTTCGTTGGATGGGTGCGCACCGGGACGTCGACCAAAGCGAGACGCAGTTTGCCGGCCTGGATCAGCGTTTCGAGCGTATAGGTAAAATCGGTAACCACGTTCAGGCGCGTCGCGGCTTCACGGCTGTAGGCGCGGAACCCGCTCGTTGCATCGGCGACGCTCGTACCCGATAACCGCCGCATGAACCAGGATCCCAGGCGCTGGAACTTACGCTTCGCCCAGGAGAAATGCAGAAGCGCCCCGGGGTCCCGATCCCCAATGACGATGTCGGCTTCGCAAGCAAGAATCGGGGCGACCAGATGAGGGATGTCCGCCCCTTCGTACTGATTGTCACCATCGGTGTTGACGATGACGTCGGCTCCCAAACGGAGGGCTGCATCGAGCCCGGCACGGAACGCGTGGGCCAACCCGCGCCGCCGGGCGAAGCGCAAAACGTGCACCACACCGTGCTGGTGGGCGACCTCCACGGTGCGGTCGGTGCTGCCATCATCGATGACCAACACCTCGATGGTCTCCACCCCCTCGATCTGCTGCGGTATCGCAGCGAGCGTCGCGGGCAGATGTTCGGCCTCGTTATGGCATGGGATTTGGATGACGAGCTTCATTCAGATTCACCTGTCCGCCAGCGGACCCAGTCGAGTCGTACACCGAGCTGCCTCCGGTCCGCGCTGCCGACAAATTCATCCGCCGGCCGGAACGGAGTGGTTGATAGTGTCAATCTCGGCACTTCGCCTTCCTGCGGTCGCCATTCGGATGGGATTTCGAAAGAGTAAGTCTCCCAGGAGAGCGGGTCCAGGACCACCTCGCCGAGCACAACATCGTCGAGTATCAGCCGCAAGCTGCGCCCAGGTTGTGACGGGATCTCCGGTGAATGCATGCGAAGCTCGACATGAGTGGCGTCGCTTCCGAGTCCTGGCAACCAAACGAAAGCCGTTCCCTTCGTCCAACGCACGGAGCGTCTCCAGTCAGTCTCTGGGGGTAGCATTTCTCCTACGTAGATATCGTCCCAGCTACCGATGTCGAGGCCTGCGTCAACGACATCATTTCTTTGCCCGATCTCTAGTCTATAGCTCGCGAAGGGAATCCTGGACCCGAGGATCTGATACGGGAGGCGGCGCTGCACTTCCTCTAGTTCCTCCAGCCAGAGAGACCACTTGCGGTGCGGTATCGCGCCAGGCGAGGCGAAGTAGTAGTTGAACCCCTGAGTGAAGAAGTAGACGGGGCGACCCATTTGGGCTTGCCTCAGAAAGAAGCTCCCGAGCGAAGCGAGATCCGCTTCTTCATAGTAAACAGACAACACGTCGAAGCCTTTCGTGTAGGCGAGGCCGGGAGCGAGATCCAGAAGCCGCCAGCCGGAGCGGGCCTCGAAGATCAGGAGCGCATCGGGCTCGACGCTGTCCGCGATGGCGTCGACGATTGCCTGGGCGCCTCGGTAGTCCTCCGCCTGACGGTAGGGGGTTGCCCGCGTTGCCAGCCCCAACGCTAGCGCAACAGCAACCGCTATTCCTGCGGCTGCCGCGATCGTTGGGCGCCAGCGCGGGACGCCTTTCGATCGAGCTTCTCCGCCCTGCCCTCGTCCATCCGCTTCCTGCCCGGCGCTCCCACCGAGCAGGTTCGACAGCCTCCACAGCCCGTACGCCCCCACCGAGAGGAACAGAGGGATGACGACCGGAAGGAAGCGCCGCAGTGCCCACATGTTATGGGGGTAGATCCGCGGATTGATCAGCACCGGAAGCCCGGCGCCGACGAGAATCAGGAGAATGATGCCTCCCCGGGATAGTTGCCGCGGCGAGGCGAGCATGAGAATAGCTCCGACCACGGCCAAGAAATATGCAACAGCCGTAATCGCCAGCGCGAGGTTCCAGGCTGAAAGCCCATGCCAGTAGGGGTAGCGTGCCGGTCGGATCCAGTAGCCATAGACAGCCAAAAGGACAAGGCTCGCCGCGATCAGCCAGCGCACCGCCTTCGCGCCGTCTGAGGCGCTCACGGCAATCGGCGTACTTCGCGTCCGTGCGCCGACCGGCCGCTGGCCCGTCGAGTCAACCGGCGCTCGAGCCGCTCGCGCGCCCCGCCGACCCCACATCCAGAACCCGAGAAGAGCCGAGCTGGCCACCAAGCACGCGAGAACGAGGAGGCCGGGGCGGTGGGTCAATCCAACCACGCGGCGGAGGTCGAAGATGTAAGCCCAGGCGAAGAACAAGCTGTGCAGACCGGCGTGCAGACCGAGCAGGCTGAGCGGTAGCCAGAACCATAGCCAGTCGGAGCGACCTACCCGGCCGCGCACCAGGTCGATCGCCAACAATCCGTAGAGAGGCACCGCCAGCAGAGCAAGCCAGGCCACAGTCAGCCAGGTCAGACCCAGGGCTATCGCCGCCATCAGGCCGAAGACCGGGTGCCGATTTCGGCGGAACTGGACGAGTGCGTAGAGACCGACGAGCACCAGCGCCTGGCCGAGAATCTCCGCGTTTGCGTAACGAGCGAACCAGACCTGAGGAGGCGCAAGCACGAGCCAGAGGGCAGCGATCGTGCCCACTGCGGTCCCCCACGTACGGAGACCGAGATAGAAGGCGGCGATACAGGCGAAGATCGCCAGCAGCGGAGTCGTCATGAGCGCGCCCGGCACCCCGTTTGCGAGATACCCATGCCCTATCAGTGTCGGGTATAGCGGAAGTCCCTGGGCCTCGACCCGCCCGGTGGATGGGTCGATGAGATAGAACCCCAGGAATCGGGAGCCATAGTGGGCCCTGGTGGCCAGATGGCCCGGACCGAAGAACATGTCCACCTCGTTGGGCTGAAGGCCCGCGACCAGGGGATCGTAGGCAACGATGGCGCCCTGCCGGGCGAGGTGGATTCCCCAGAGGACGTAGGTCGTGGGGTCGCGAGCTCCGATGGTCTGCTCGAAGGCGGGCAAGAAGGACAGGGCTCCCAGAGCCACGATGAGAAAAACGATCAGTACCGTGGCGCCGGACGGCATTCCGACCGACTGCTTTGCCGCTCCCCGTGCTCGCCGACGCCACCAAAGGTACACGGCGGCCGCAACAAGGAGGATGGCAACAACCAGGAACGACGCTCCGTTGAATAGGCCGGCCTGGGCGAGGACCAGGCTCACCCAAGAGGTGATCACGAAGGACAGCGCTACGCGGACGAAAAATCTCTCAGCGGACGGCAGTGACAGAGCTTCTAGCCCGAAGCTCCGCGCGAGCTCGAAGGCGACAAACCCTGGGACGAAAAGCAAGATAGCGAGTATGCCCAGGTGCCAGCTCACTCGAGCTTCGCTCCTTCGCTCTGATCCTCTCCTTCATGCAGGTCTTGCGACTGGCGCCCCGCCAGGTTTCGGATCGTCTCGCTCAGCAGGCGTTGCGTCCTTACTGTGGCGCCCGTTGGAAGGATGTGGGCGGCAAGGTCCCGATCGAGCGCGCGCCAGACGGGCTCCGAGAGACGAGACATCGTCAGCCCCGGGGGCTTCACCGCTGCTCCCAGAATTTCTCGCAGCTCGGCAGCGACCACCTCGACGCTCGGAACGCTCTTGCCGAAGTCCATTGCTGCCTCCTGCATGCCGCGGCGGAGGGTGACATTGGACGACAGGAGTTCAATGAAAGCGGAGATCTCGGGACCCAGGGAGTGCCCGGTGTCGACCTTCGCCACGACGCCTTCCGGGATATCTCCGTAGAGCTCGACGCGCGGAACGAGCGTGATCTTGCCGCCGGCCAAACCGTGCAGGAGCAGGGCCCGCCCATCGGCTCGCAGATCTTGATCCAACCAGATCAGTACGTTGGCACGACGTGTGATCTGGGACAGTTGCTCTTGACCCGGATCGAGGATCCAGTCGACTTGATCGTGAATCCCCTGGCGCCGGGCAGAATCTCTGGCACCGTTGGCGTATGCGAATGTGCTGGTGCAGAAGGTGACGTCTGCCGCGCGGTCGGTTCCGAGCACCGCGGCGGCAGCGGCTACGGTGGCTGCCGGGTTCGACGAGCTCAATGAAACAACCACGACCTTTGAGCCCGGCTCACCAGGCGCGCCGCCAGCCTGCCAATCCGCCGCGTCCTCGACGAGCGGCAGTGACACCACGGAGATGTCTCGGCCGGGCATCCGCCGCTTCAGCCTGTGGGCAAGCGCGGGCCAGGAGGCGAGCACAGCGCTCTGGCCGCGAGTCAACTCCGCGACGAGGTCATATCGACCAAACACGCTGTTGGTACCCCAGTTCCGAGCCACGGTCTGGGTAATCGCAGCGCCACTTTCCCCGTAGGCGCTCTCGAGGATGGCACGATAGCTCCTCCACCTGCCCATGAGGCCGATTCCGCCCAGGGCGAGATGGTGCAGCACGGAATCGAAAAGCCAGACGACGCTCGGAAACTGTTTCATCAGCCATGCCGCAGCCTGGTACGGAGTCGCGTCGCGGCCGACGGGGTAGAGAGCGATGTTGAAGGGTTTGTGGCAATGGCGTTCCGGCATGCGGAGGTAGTGATATATCGGGAAGCTCGGCGGCGTTTCAGCAAGGCGGTCATGCTCGGCGAAGCCCTCGAGATCGACACCTGTGTCCGCCAGGGTCGCCAGGGTTGTCTCCAACCCGCGGCAGAGTAATGAATCGCGTTCCAGGCCAGGCAGGGCTACAGCTACGCGCATTCGACTAGTCCAGTGTGGCGGTCAACGCGTCGAGGGCGATCGACCAACTTACCTTTTCACGCACTAGTTCCCGCCCGGCAGTGCCGAGGCGCTCGCAAAGACCGCGATCGCTGTTCAGAGCGTCCATGCGTTCAGCGAGCTGTGCAGGCTCCGGCGGTTCGACGAATCCATTCACCTCGTCTTCGACGAACTCCAGTACCCCGCCGGCGTCCGCGGTCGTCACCACTGGCTTGCCCGCAAAGAACGCTTCGAGAGTGGTGAAGCCGTAATCCTCGTCGTGCGGAGTAAGAACCACTCCGAAGCAGTTCGCATAAAGGTCGACTACCTCTTCGTCACTGACAAAACCGAGGAACTTCACGCGTTCCTGCAGGTCGAGCTCATGGGCTAGCTGCTGCAGCTCGGCGAGGTGCGGACCGCGCCCCGCAACGCGAAACTCGATGGGAGCTCTGGTCTCATGAAGCGCCTCGATCGCCAGGTCGATTCGCTTGATGCGATCCAATCGACCGACGTACAGAAGGTAGTCACCGTACGGGCCGGGATGCAGGTCCTCATAGAGCTTTGGCGGAGCGTAGAGAGGACGGGCATCCGTGCCGCAGTAGCGTTTCAGTCGCGCCGCGGTGTTGCCGCTGTTGGTAAAAAGGGCGCGCGCCTCGCCCAGCGCGTGCAGGTCCATCTCAACGAGCGCCTGTCGCAGCCCCTGATCTTCCTCCGACTGGGAGAACGGGCCGAATGCCGTACCATGCAGGTCGTAGACTTCGCGCTGCTGGTGAAAGATCCAGGCAACCTTGTTGGGGTGTCGGACCAAATAGGAAGGGAACTTGGTCGCGATCACCAGGTCGGTGGGCACCCGATTGACCTCAACCGCGAGGTCAACCATGCGCCAAGCCAGCGCTTGTTCCAGCGAGGAACGGTCGCCTGTCCAGGTGTAGGGCAGGGTCACCATGTCGACCTCATGCCCCTGTGCTGCCAGCGCCTGCACGAGGAGCTCGGCGTGCAACTCGGCGCCACCGCGCAGGAAAGGCACTTGTGGCGCGGCAACACAAATGCGGTGTCGCGCCATCAGGTCGTGTCTCCGTTGCCGCTGTCGGGTCTTTCTGCCCACAGGGTATATTCCTGCGGAGCGAAGCAAAGACGGTCAACGCGATTCAGAACTTCCTGCACGACGCCGGCGAGGCGCTGCAGTGAAGGATCGTCGGCGAAGGAGTCGACCGGAAAGTCTGCGGGTCGCTCGTCTTTGGGCACTGGCGCTTGCAGCTTCACCCGGACTGGATGAAATCCGGCGCGGCGCACCAGGAATTCGAGCAATCCCGGATGAACGGGACGCACGTGGGTCGGGTCGGCGACATAGGCTCGCAACATCGCATAGATGCTTTCGGGATTGATGGTCTCTACCACCAGGCGACCACCTGGCTCGAGTCGTGTCGCTGCCAGATCCACGAGCCGCTGCCACCGCGGTGGCGCCAGGTGCTCTATGACCTGGGCCAGAAACACACCACCCAGGGATTGTGGCGCCTGCTGCTCGAGCCAATCGAAGAGATCCGCAACAACCGCTTCGTGTCCTCGCTCGAGACATTCCTTCACATCGGCGGCGTTGGTCTCGACACCGATCGCTCTATGGCCGGCCTCTGCAAGCAGATCGAGGAATTCGCCGCGGCCGCATCCGAGGTCGGCGATCGGTCCCCTGTCCCCGTCAAACAACGCGAGATGGGCCCGCATGCGGTCGGTGATCTCTTCAGGATCACCGCGGAAACTCGCCTGAAAGGCACGGTAGTCTTGGTCTCCGAGCCAGGCATCGAGTCCTTCCCAGGCCGGAGGATCCTTTGCCCGCTCGTCTTCTGTACCTTCGGATGCTGTCGCCCCAGCCGCGAGCCCCTGTCTGGCCTCCTCACGCACCTGCCGCAGCACCGCCCGAAGGTTCAGGAATTCCGCGGCCGTACTCTCCAGCCGATCCAGCGCACTCGAGATCTCTCGCTTGAGTTGTTGATGCAGGGCCTCCAGCGCCTCGTCCTTCTCATCGAAGCGCCCATCGACCTTCACGCTCAATTCCACCAGATCAGCGGCATGCCGTGAGGCGGAGTCCCGCGCCAGGTTCTGAAGCGCCGTGAGCTCTTCGTCGAGGGCGCTGAACAGCACCATGTGCCGTTGCCGCAAGGCGGAATCGTAGTCGTCCAGAGCCGCTTGCATGCGAGCGTCGAGCCCACCGGGATTCGCCGACCAGACGATCAGAGTCTCTTCCATCTCCCGTACCCGCCCCTCGAGGCGGGCGCCGAGATCGTTCAGGTGCCGCACGATGTGAGCGTTGAATGCTTCCTGATGCGCCAGGTGGTGCCCCATGAAGACTTTGACGAAAGGGTTCGCGAGTCGGCGCAGGAGGGTGAGAAGAGGCCCAATAACCGGCCCCCGGGAAGGAGGAATGGAGAGAGCGCTGACGCGCACCAGGGCGTTGGCTTCTTCAAGCTCTGGAGTGCTTGCGAGATTCGGCTCGCCGGACAGAATTAGGCCGACTCCGGGGCGCAGGGAAGGCGGTGTTTCAGGCGGTACGTCGGGCCCGAGGCTGGCATGCTCGTCCACCGCGAGCTGCTGCTGCACGGTGTTGCGGATTCTCTCGAGGCGCCGCGCGACTTCTTTCGGATCCACTGGGGCCTTCCCAGGCTTCTGACTTGCGTCTCTCACCACGCTTCCGCAGCGGGTGCGAAGAGCCCTGCGTTTTCAGATGCGAGTCGTGGTAACCGTACCCTGCTGGACTCGACCGTGCCTACCGGCCCACCGAGTAGTACTCGAATCCAATCTCGCGCATGCGGACTGGATCGTAGATGTTTCGTAAGTCGATGACGATCGGAGCCCGCATCGAGCTCTTGAGCCGCTCGAAGTCGAGATTCCGGAACTGATTCCATTCGGTCATGAGCACCAACGCGTCGGCGCCATCCGCGACCTCGTACGAATCCTCACAGTACTCGACATCCTCGAGGATACGCCTGGCGTTCTCCATGGCCGCGGGGTCGTAGGCTTTCACCATCGCGCCCTGAGCCTGCAATCCGCGCAGGATCTCGATCGACGGGCTGTCACGCATATCATCGGTGTTGGGCTTGAACGAGAGGCCCAGAATACCGATTCGCTTTCCCTGTAAGTCGCCAACTGCGGACCGGATTTTCTTGACCATGAGCTCGCGCTGTCGCTGGTTGACGCTCGTGACGGCCCGACCGATCTGGAACTCGTATCCGGCAGCCGCGGCCGAGGCCACCAGCGCGCTCACATCCTTGGGGAAACAGGAGCCCCCGAAACCGGGACCCGGGTGCAGGAACTTCGAGGAGATTCGGCCATCCTGGCCCATGGCGCGGACGACAACGTGGACGTCGGCACCAACGAGCTCACAGATGTTGGCCACCTCGTTGATGAACGAGATCTTCGTGGCCAGAAACGCGTTCGACGAATACTTGATCATCTCGGCTGTGGCGACGTCGGTGACGATGAACGGCGTTTCGATGAGGTACAGGGGACCATAGAGCCGCTTCATGAGCTCCACGGCCTTCTCGGACTCGGCTCCGATCACAATGCGATCGGGACGGAGAAAATCTTCGATCGCGGACCCCTCGCGGAGAAACTCCGGATTGCTGACGATGTCGAACGAGGCATCCTCCCCCGCCTCCTCTTCGACGATGGCGCGGATGCGCTCTCCGGTGCGTGGCGGCACGGTGCTTTTCGTGACGATCACTTTGTAGCCGTTCAGATTACGGCCGATCTCATGGCTGACCGCATCGATGGCATCGAGGTTTGGCGTGCCGTCGCGGTTGGCGGGCGTGCCCACGGCGATGAATACGACCTCGGAGCTGCGAATCGCGTCGCCGACATCTGTGGTGAAGAAGAGTCTCCCGTCGGCCACGCCACGCGTGACTTTTTCCCGCAAGCCGGGCTCGTAGAAGGGAATCTCACCATGTCCGAGCGAGGAGATCTTCTCCTCGTCGATGTCGGCACAAATAACGGTGAGGCCGAATTCCGAAAAACAGGCCCCTGATACCAGCCCGACGTAGCCGGTTCCGATCATCACGATTCGCATGGGATTTTTCCCTAGTGTCCTGAGTCAGAAGTTCGCTGCATTTCGCGGTGGCGTGAGCGAGGCGAGTTCAAGGGGCAGTATCGAACGATAGGCTGGAGCGCCTTCAGGATCGTGGCTGACGAAGGGCCCTCAGGGACCCTTCTGAACAACTTGGGCGGATGATACATGGCCCCTGGGCGGCACTCCATCCCCGCCGGCGTTGCCCTTGTCGCCCGCTGGGCGAAGCCGGACGCCGGGTATGTCTCCGACCGGTCTCCCGCTCCGCTCTTCATGGGCGCTTCTCCAGCGCCAAACCCACCGCGTGTACATAGCTGTCGGCCATCAGCGTCGGCCCCAAATGTTCCTGCGCCCAGCTCTTCGCCGCCTGAGCTGCAGCGTCTCGTGCCTCCGCTGACGTCGCCCAGTGTTTCATGGCGACGCGCAGCGCCGCCATCTCCTCGGCGTCCGGACCCGCGGGCACCCGCTGGACAGCCGCTGCGGGGTATTCCGTCCAGTGCACGAGGTCCGTGATGATGGTGGGCACCCCTGCTTGCAGGAGCTGATGCAGCACACCCGAGGAAGCCCGGGCCGGGGGGAAACGCAGATTCACGGCGAAATCGACGCCATGAATAAGGGCCCCGAAGTCGGCTGTGCTTACACGCCCCAACCAGTGCACCTGGGTGTCAATTCCAAGGGTCGCGGCCCGACCCGGCAGATCGAGAGCAGGGTCGACGGAGCCGGCGATGACCAGCTCAATACGCACCGAGGGACGCAGATCGGATACTGCTTGCAGAACTCGATCAAGCCGCCGCGCAGAGTCGATATTCCCGAAGCAGCCGACGATGACGCCTTGCTCGCCTCCCAGCAGCCGTTGTCTCCATTCATCGACCTCCAGCGCATCGGCCTCAGGTACCGAGCGCCAATGTGCCAGGGAACAGATCTCCGCCTCAGGCACCAGGGCCCGCAGCCAGTCGGCCAGCGCCGTGCCATGCATGCCGGTCAGCAGGCTGGCCAGGACCAAGTCCTCGCAAAGGGGAAATCGAAAGAAAAGCTGTGGGCTCGCCAGCCCCCCAGCGACCATGTGTCCGAGGGCCCGGCCCACGTCAGGGCGACAGCGTTCCGCCGCTTCCCGGTAGGCAGTCATCTCACCACCCTCGACCGCGTGTAGGGCCCTGGAGGGGTGCACGACGGCGTCGTGCAAGACCAGCAGTCCAGGTTGCTGCAGGACGTAGGGCAGCGTGTAGGCGTGCGCGAGGTTGTTGCCGACTTGATAGACGTTCAGGTCGTAGGGCCTAGCAGCATGCCGCTCCGGCCACTCCCCGTGCGGGTAGCAGGGCGACCGGCCGCCAATCACCTCCTCGTCGGGCTCGACGCCATCATCGATGAAGATATCGATCGACCAGGCCTCGGGCAGCCAGGGGAGAAGATCGAGCAGATAGTCGCAGATTCCCGAGGGCACCGGCGGCACCGGAGAAAAGAAAGCCAGTCTCACTGTACCGGTCGGAGTCGAGCCGTGAAGTGACGCAGCCGCGGAGGAGCGCTGACGATCTCCAGCCCGCAAAGGCTGTCCCGCTTCTCGTAGAGCCGGATGATGGCATCTACCACGTACTGCAGATGTCGTGTGGTGTAGACGCGACGCGGTATGGCAAAGCGGACCATCTCGAGCTCCGGGTGCATGGCTTCGCCGGTATCAGCATCCCCCTGTTCGAACATCAACGAGCCGATTTCCACGCTGCGGATGCCGGCCTCCAAGTAGAGGGCCGTGGAGAGAGCCTGCCCGGGAAACTGGGCAGGTGGGATGTGGGGGCAGAAAGCCTTGGCATCGAGGTACAGGGCATGACCGCCGGCCGGCTTGATGTGCGGAATGCTCGCTTCTTCCAGGGCTGCCGCCATCATGCGGACCTGTCCGATCCGAAACGCGAGGTAGTCTTCGTGAAGCACTTCTTCGAGACCTTGGGCCATGGCTTCGAGGTCTCGACCCGATAGCCCGCCATAGGTCGGAAAGCCCTCCACCAAGATCAGCTTCTCTGTAAGCAGGCGAGCAAGCTCATCATCGTTGCAGGCAAAGAAACCGCCCATATTCACGAGGGCGTCCTTCTTGCCCGAGAAGGTACACCCGACAGCGTACGAGAAAAGCTCCTGGGCGATTTCCTTGACGCTGCGGTCGGCGAACTCCTCCTCCCGCTCCCTCACCAGGAAAGAGTTCTCGGCGAATCGGCAGGCGTCGAGGAAGAGGGGCACCCCGTGGGCATCACAGATCTTGCGAACTTCCCGAACGTTGGCCATCGCCACCGGCTGGCCACCGTTGCTGTTGCAGGTAACCGTAATCATTACGAGGGGGACGGCCTCGCGGCCATGCTCGGCAAGGAAGGCATCGAGTCGTTCGACATCCATATTGCCCTTGAAGGGGAAATCGGAGTCCATATCGAAGCCCTCGCGGCAGAGCATGTCCACAGCGTTGCCATTGTTGGCTTCGACGTTGGCGCGCGTCGTGTCGAAGTGCATGTTGTTGGGTACGTACATGCCCGGCTTCAGCACCGTCGAGAAAAGCAAGCTCTCGGCGCTGCGACCCTGGTGCGTCGGAATCACGTGCGCGTAGCTGGTGATCTCCTGAACCCTGGCTTCGAGCCGGTAGTAGTTGCGTGAACCAGCGTAGGACTCGTCACCGCGCATCATCGCTGCCCATTGCTCATCGCTCATCGCGGAGGTTCCCGAGTCGGTGAGCAGGTCGATGTATACGGCCTCGGAACGCAGGTTGAAGAGGTTGAACCCAGCGGCCTCGAGCTCCCGCTCGCGGACCTCCCTGGGGGGAAGGCTAATGCGCTCGACTACCTTGATTTTGAAGGGTTCCAGCGGCAGGTCGGAGATCGTATTGGGCATGGGGCACCTAGCGGGCGTTAGTAGACCGTGAAGTGTCTTCGGAGCATGCTTACCGACGATGTCGAAGCGTTCAAATCGTACGTTAGCACGGATCTTGAGCCTGCTCATCCGTGGCGCTGGAGCACCTCTCGTAGGTATTGCCCGGTGTACGAGGCAGTCTCCCTCGCCACCGCCTCCGGGGAACCCGTGGCGACCACGCGGCCACCTCCATCGCCACCTTCGGGCCCCAGGTCAATGATCCAATCGGCGCACTTGATGACCTCCAAGTTGTGCTCGATGATCACAACCGTGTTGCCCTGCTCGACCAACGCATCGAGAACCTCCAGCAGGCGCTTCACGTCTTCGAAATGGAGGCCCGTGGTGGGCTCGTCGAGAATGTAGAGGGTCGAGCCAGTGGCTCGTTTGGCGAGCTCCTTGGCGAGCTTGACCCGCTGCGCTTCTCCTCCCGACAAGGTGGTCGCCGATTGCCCGAGGCGAATGTAGCCGAGCCCAACATCGACGAGGCCACGGAGCTTGCGCGCCACGGTAGGGATGCTGCCGAAATGCTCCATGGCGTGCTCGACGGTCATGTCCAGCACCTCCGCGATGTTCTTGCCACGGAAGCGCACCTCGAGCGTCTCGGCGTTGTAGCGCTTGCTGTTGCACTCCTCGCAGGTGGCGTAGACATCGGGCAGAAAGTGCATCTCGATCTTCTTGACCCCACTTCCCTCACAGTGCGGACAGCGGCCCTCATTGACATTGAACGAGAAGCGCCCGGCACCGTAGCCGCGCACCCTGCTCTCCGGAAGGGAGGCGTAAAGCTGGCGGATGGGGGTCAAGACTCCCGTGTAGGTGGCAGGATTGGAGCGCGGCGTGCGCCCGATTGGATCCTGTGTGATGTCAATGACCTTGTCGATGGCCTCGGCACCGTCGATTCCGAGATGTTCCCCTGGCTCCTCTGAGGCCTTGTACAGGGATGCGGCCAGGGACCGATAGAGAATGTCTTGCACCAAGCTGCTCTTGCCCGAACCTGACACGCCCGTGACAACGGAGAGGCAGCCCAGGGGGAACGAGACGTCGATCGAGTCGAGATTGTGGTGGCGGGCCCCGCGCACCCTGAGCTCGGTGGGCCCTTCCTCCACTGTCGCCACGGGACGCCGGCGGTGGGCCGGTACCGGAATACTGCGAACCCAGGCGAGGTAGGCTCCCGTGAGGGATTCCGGGTTGGTGGCGATGGCATCGGGTGGGCCCTCGGCAACGAGCCATCCACCATGCTCGCCGGCTCCTGGGCCCAGATCGACCACCCAGTCCGCGGCGCGGATCGTCTCCTCGTCGTGCTCCACGACGATCACCGTGTTGCCCTGATCCCGAACGGCCCTGAGTGCATCCAGCAAGCTGCGGTTGTCACGTTGATGCAGGCCGATGCTGGGCTCATCGAGGACGTACAGCACACCTCGCAACCTCGTGCCAATCTGCGTGGCGAGACGGATGCGCTGGCTCTCTCCTCCCGCCAGTGTCGCGGCCGGTCGGTCGAGGCTGAGATAGCCCAGCCCCACCTGGTTCAAGAATTCGAGCCGTTCACGCAGTTCCTTGAAGAGGGGCTCGGCCACTGGCTCCAGTCGCTTACGAACACGGATCTTGCCGATTTGTTCCAGTGCCCGCTCCACCGGCAACGCTGTGAACTCCGCGATTGACATGTTGCCAACCCGCACGCCGAGGCTCTCGGGACGCAGGCGCTGCCCGCTGCAGGCATGGCACTCGGCCTCTCGCATGAAGCTTTCGAGACGGCGGCCCTCGCGGGCGGAGGTAGACTCTCCGTAGCGCTTCTTCAGGATGGGAATGACCCCCTCGAAGCCGCGACCCAAGCGTTCATCGACAGGCTCACCCTCGACGCTCAAGGTCAGAGCTTCCGAGCCCGGACGCCCGTGCAGCACGATCTCACGCACTTTCTCGGGCAGGTCCTTCCATGGCATGGTCGGCGCCGCACCAAGCTCTTCACACAACGCCACGAAGAACTGCTTCGGGTACGCGGACCCGCGCCACGGGGCGATGGCACCATCCGGAAGAGCCTGCTCGGGCTCAGGAACCACGAGCTCAGGGGAGAAGACCCGCACCCGGCCTAGCCCCTCGCATTCCCGGCAGGCACCCCGCGGGCTGTTGAATGAGAACGACCGCGGCGTTAGCTCCGGGATGCTGATCTTGCAGTGTGGGCAGGCCAGCTTGCGCGAGTAGAGGTGATCGCCATCGCCCAGCACGTTGATGATTACCATGCCGTCGGCGAGTTGAAGCGCCCGGTCGACGGCGTCGTGCAACCGTTTCTCGACGGCGGGACGCAGGATCACTCGATCGATGATGATCTCGATGTCATGGGTCTGCTGGCGACGCAAAGCAACCGGCTGGCCGATTTCCCGCACCTTGCCGTCGATACGCGCACGCACGAAGCCGCTGCGCGCCAGCCGCGCCAGCTCGGCCCTGAACTCACCCTTGCGCCCCCTCACGATGGGTGCCAGGACCTGCACCCGCGAGCCCTCCGCGCGTCGCATCACCTGGCGGACGATTTGCCGGGTAGTCTGCGAGTGCACTGCTCTGTCACAGCGCGGGCAATGTGGCGTGCCGACGCGCGCATACAGAAGCCGCAGGAAGTCATACAGCTCAGTGACCGTACCCACGGTCGATCGCGGATTCCGCGTCGTTGTCTTCTGCTCGATGGCGATCGAGGGCGATAGCCCGTCGATGCTCTCGACGTCAGGGCGCTCCATTTGCTCGAGAAACTGCCGCGCGTAGGCCGATAACGACTCGACGTAGCGACGCTGCCCTTCCGCATAGAGGGTGTCGAAGGCGAGGGAGGACTTCCCCGAGCCCGACAGTCCGGTAACTACAACCAAGGCATAGCGCGGCAGGTCGAGGTCGAGACCGCGCAGGTTGTGTTCCCGCGCCCCGCGCACCCGGATGCAGTCGATCAGTTCCGGGATGGTGGAAGCAGAGGTAAGCCTCTTGCTTTCAACATTCGAGATCTTCCTGTATTGTGCCATATTTTCTCGTTTGCCTGCCGCCGTGGCCCGGTTGGCGCCCCGCCCTGCGCCACAACCCCTGCCTTGCTCCGGATCGCGCGGCCTAACCGATCTACTTTAGACCGGACGTCGCAACGGGTCGAGGCTGCTCCGGCGCACGCGCAGTCGCGACCCGCTGCAAAATCCGGGTTAAGCTGCTCCCATGAGCTCGACTGGAGACCCCGCGCCGCAGCCCGGCACTCTTTACCTGGTGGCAACGCCCATAGGTAATCTCGAGGACGTCTCCCGCCGAGCGTTGCAGGTACTCGGCGACGTTGATCTCATTCTCGCTGAAGACACCCGCAGGACCCGGAAGTTGCTCAGCCGCTACGAGATTCACACCCAGCTACGCGCGTTCCACGAGCACAACGAAGACGCTCATGCGCCGGACCTCGTCGCGCGTCTGGCGGCAGGGGCGCAGCTGGCGCTTGTCAGCGATGCGGGGACACCGGCGATTTCGGACCCCGGGTACCCCCTCATCCGTGCGGCGATCGACGCCGACATTCCCGTGGTGCCCATTCCCGGCCCCAGCGCAGTACTTGCCGCGCTGGCAGCGTCCGGGCTGCCGACGGCGCGTTTTCTGTTTGCGGGCTACCTACCGCGCAAGCGATCAGCCCGGCAGGCAGTGCTGAGAGGGCTGCAAAACGAGCCCGGAACCCTTATCTTTCTGGAGTCGCCTCGCAGGGTCGCAGGAGCTCTGGCGGATGCGGCGGAGATCCTCGGGGAACGCCCCGTGGTGGTGGCCCGCGAGTTGACGAAGATCCACGAGGAGTTTCTTCGCGGTAGCTTGCCGGAGATGGCCAGGGTCATTGCTGAACGTACGCTGCGGGGTGAGCTTACCCTGTGTATCGGTGGCGTGTCCCGGGGTATATCGACCTCGGCGAGGGATCACGAAGATACGGTCGATTTGCCGGGCCTCGAGGAGCGCTTCGAGCTGCTCCTGGGACAGGGGCTCGCGCGCAATGAAGCTCTGAAGGTGGTTGTCCGCGAAACAGGGATTCCTAGACAGGAGGCCTACAAAGCCCTCATTGTCGGGGATGAAGATAAAGACGAACCTGATCAGGAGGAGAAGATCTGATGCCTTTTCGTATGCGTGTGTCTGCGCTGGTTATCGTTGCGCTCGTGGTGATTGGCTGCAGTCCGCCGTCTGCGGAAGACCTGGTTAACGATGTTCTCATGGTGCGCACCGAGTTCGATGTGGAGCTCACCTCATGGGTGCCTCGCGACGAAGGTGGGGCCGATCCACACCTGTACGTCGACGTCACTATCCTGAAGAACACCGATGAGGCCCTACGCCACTTGACCGTCATGGTCGAGCAACAGGACGAGCTCGGGGTCAAGCTCTCGGAAACACGCGTCACGCTGGACGTCGGCAACATCGAGCGTGGATATCCGCAGAACGTCGGTGTTGCGGTGCGTCCACTGATGTCAGGTGTCGAGGGCGTGCGCCTCTATCTCGAGCCCAATCCACCCCAGGAAGCGTGGAACGAGTTTCCCGAGCTCGAGGCCGTCCGGCCGCGAGGCTAGCGGCAGGGGCTCCTGGGAAGTCCTCCTCGGTGGACAGTTCGCGCGGGTTGCCCGCGGTCGGCACGGGGACATCACCTAGATGAGATGAGAAGGCCAACCTCCAG